>NZ_VPEO01000007.1:0-158792 GCF_013417155.1 Acinetobacter sp. YH16052
AGCAAGAGTGAACCACCTGATCCCTTCCCGAACTCAGAAGTGAAACCTCTTAGCGCTGATGGTAGTGTGGGGTTACCCATGTGAGAGTAAGTCATCGCCAGCTCATTATTCCAAAATCCCCCTCCGCCAAGGCAGAGGGGGATTTTTTTTATGCGTGGGATTTAGTGGAAAGCTTAGACACTAATTCTTTATTAAAATAAATTCTATTTATAATTTTTAAAATATATTTATTTACTTTTCTATGCTGAATTTAGACCAGAAACTCTGTATCTTGATGTTAATTTGGACAATAAATCAGTATGGAGAAGATAATGTTGTCGCAATTTAAAATAAAAATTCTACTCAGTTGTTGTGCTTTAGCATTTACTGCCTGTCATGCAGAGAATCCATCTTCTAGAAGTACTCAAGAGACATCTACATCAGCTGCCAAATCGAATGCAGTCTCTTCAAGTGTGCAAAAATATAAGACTGAACAGGTTGCTCAATTTAATGAGCCGTGGGCGATTACTACTTTAAATGATGGCCGACTATTGATTACTGAGCGCAAAGGAAAATTGCAGCTCTTTGATCCAAAAACCAAGAAAAAAATTGAAGTTAAAGGTATACCTCAAGTCGCATATGGAGGCCAGGGTGGCTTAGGTGAAGTAGCCTTGCATCCAGATTTTGCAAAGAATCGGTGGGTATATCTGAGCTATGCCGAACAAGGCCAAGGCGGATATGGTGCAGTGGTGATTCGTGGCAAACTGGACCTAAATCAAGCCACTCCTCAACTCACACAAATTGAACGGATCTGGACGCAAGTTCCGAAATTTTCAGGCCAGGGACATTATGCCCATCGGATTATATTCGGGTCGGATGGTAAGTTATGGATCAGTTCAGGAGAGCGTCAGCAGTTTGATCCTGCACAGGACATGCAATCTAATGCCGGTAAAATTATTCGCCTGAATGATGATGGCTCAATCCCTGCCGATAATCCGTTTATGACTCAGGGTAAAATTGCCCAGCAGGTCTGGAGTCTCGGACATCGTAATCCTCTAGGCATGGCTTTTGATCCGAAAGGGCAGCTTTGGGTGATCGAAATGGGACCGAAAGGCGGCGATGAACTGAACAAGATTGTCAAAGCTAAAAATTATGGTTATCCGTTAGTGTCTAATGGCAATCATTATGATGGCAAGCCCATTCCTGATCACATTACCCGACCTGAATTTGAAGCCCCGGCACTGGATTGGACTCCGGTAATTTCTCCTTCAGATTTAATATTTTATACGGCTAATGTCTTCCCGCAATGGAAAAATAAGGCGATTGCGACCGGTCTGTCTTCCAAAGCGATTGTGATTGTGGATACGGCCCAAACTCCAGTGAAAGAAGTCCAGCGTCTGGATATGAAAGAACGGATTCGCGGGGTTGCTCAGGCACAAGATGGTTCACTGTGGGTGATTCAAGATGGTCCGCAAGCAGGTTTGTTAAAAATGACAGCACCTTAATCCTCTGTTTTTAGGATGCTTATCCGAAAATGAATTATTGAAAGGTGGAATAACGCAGCATGAGCTGACCCTCTGAATAAAAGGATTTTTAAGCTGATGTTGGCATGAAAGAAAAAAGCCTCTACATCCTGTGAAGGCCTTTTCATATTCTGTTAAAGGTATAATGTCTGTTATACCGATCAGCATCCTGCTACGTGAATTTTTTTATTTTTCTTACAAGACCTCCTGTCTTGGTATGATCTGAATATAGCCTGAAGCAATACAAAGCAATAGGGCAGTTTAACTGCATGGATTGTAGGTCAAAGCCGACAGCCGAATTTTAAAAAGATAAATTCAAAAATACTGTTTCAAAATGATCATCCGATCAAATTACAAATAGGGATAGTGATTTTGCTGTATGTTAGCGAGAGAATACTCTTCTGATATGCATCAACTGATATAAATAAAAACGTCGATAAAATAATAAAAAGGAAACTCCTATGCCTACGATTCAAATTGAAGTTCGGCAACAATATCCTCAAGCAGTTGAGGAACAATTGCTTAACAGCGTATTTCATTGTGTGAAAACTGCCTTTCAGCTGCCTGAATATGATCGTAATATTCGTCTGGTCGTGCATGAAGCGCATCGTTTTCAGTATATGAGTCATTTAGCTCAGCCTGAATATTTTACCTTGATCAGTATTGACTGTTTTGCTGGACGCTGTCTGGAGACCAAGCGCAATTTGTATCAGCAGATGGTCAAAAGTCTCGGGGAAATCGGTATTCCTGCAGATCATATTCTGATTCATCTGAGAGAAAGTGCATTGGAAAATTGGGGGATTCGAGGAGGACAAGCCGCCTGTGATGTTGATCTCGGGTTTAAGGTTAATGTCTGATGCATCCAGATCAGTAGTCACGTTAAATCTAAAGTTTAAACAGAAAAGCCTCAACATCCTGTCGAGGCTTTTCTGGATTTGCTTCTCAGATCTGACTCCTGTCTAATCTGTCAACGTCCTGTTGATTGGCGCTTTTTATTGTTGTCGTATCGCTGAGCAGACTTCCTGTCTGTCTATGTACTGACTATAGCCTCGCATAAAACGACCGCATAGCGGCCAAACTCTGCGCTGCATGTAGGCTAAAACGTACAGGACTGTCGTCCAGTGATTAAGCACTGACATATTGAATCAGTCTATCCACCACAGCTTTTAAGTTTTTATTATCAAATTCATTGCCTTGGAAGGAATAATCTTTGTTGCGTACAAAGATGTCACGGATTTCGATCACGGCATTGGTATCCACCAGTCCAAGTTGAGTGCCGACTTGACGAATCTGGTCAATCGAACGTGAGCCATTGGTCGCGCCATAACCAATATAAGCTGCCGGCTTGCCTTGCCATTCCTTGCCGAGATAATCCAGGGCATTTTTCAGGGCAGGGCTATAGCCATGATTGTATTCAGGCGTGACAAAAATAAAGGCATCGCCGAGCGCAATTTTATCTGCCCAGTCTTGCTGTTTGGGCTGATCATAAATCCCGGTCAATGGGGGATGAGCACCGGAAAATAGCGGAAGATCCCATTCTTTTAGATCGACAATTTCAGTTTCTAAAGTGCTAAAGGCATAACTTTTAATTTCCTGCAGTACCCAGTGCGCCACTTTAATCGCGGTACGTCCCTCACGCACACTCCCAACCACAATATAAATTTTCATGTTTCATCCTTTCTTCGGGTCTGATCATCAAATTAAATTAATCAGATTTCAGGAAGGTGACTAGAGATGATTTGTATCCGGAATATAAAAAAGCTCCCGAAGGAGCTTTTTCAAAATCAGATAATTAGCTGATGTTTACATCAGTTTAATGCCTTGCTGACCCGCAGGTGTAACTTTAAAGATTTCCACTTCAAAGGTGATGTTTTTGCCTGCCAATGGATGGTTAAAGTCCACTTCAGTGATGTCATCATTCACCGATCTCACCACGCCATACAGGGTGGCTTTGGCCTTGTCTTCAAACTCGATCATGTGACCTTCGATCGGACGTTCTCCGAACTTCACCGTATCAAATTTCTGGATATTTTCTGGATTCCATGGACCAAAAGCATCTTCTGGAGGCAGGCTCACCGTACGACGGTCACCGGCACGTAAACCAAACAGTGCTTTTTCAAAACCAGGCAGTAAATTGCCATCGCCAATCACCAGGCTGACCGGTTCTTCACGGCTACGGGTATTGTCAATTTCTACGCCATTTTCGATTGCGACAGAAAAGTGCAGCTCGACTTTAGAACCGTCTGCAACCCGGGTTTCTTCGTTAGGATGAATAAAATCAGTCATGTTGTGCTTGCGCCCGTTGAATTCGATGTTTTTCTAAGAAAAAGGTATCAATCAGCATCAGAATAGTGCCTACAGTAATAGCACTATCTGCGATATTGAACGCAGGGAAGTGGCTGTTCTGGTAATACACATGAATAAAATCGACTACATAGCCGAGGCTGACCCGGTCGATTAAATTACCGATGGCACCACCCAGAATCAGGGCAATCGCCAATGGTAAAATTTTCATGTCTTTTGGCATGCGCATCAGCCAAAACACAAAGATTACAGACACTAAACCTGCCAGTGAAGTAAAGAAATAGCGTTGCCAACCACCGGCATCGGACAGGAAACTAAAGGCAGCGCCATAGTTATGTAGCAGTGTCCAATTTAAAAAGGGCAGCACAGGAACAGGATCTGCATAGTTCAGATTTGTCACTGCAATCCATTTGGTCCATTGATCCAGAATGATCGCCAGAATGGCCAGTCCAACCCACCATAAATTATGTGGATAGAACTGGAATAAGCCCTTTTTGGTGTGGGTATTAGGCATATTTTCTCTCTTCGCCTTGGCCTGTAGGAAGGTTGATGATACAACGACCGCATAGACCAGGATGTGCAGAATGTGTATTTACATCTGGTAATACATGCCAGCAACGTACGCATTTTTCGCCATCAGCTGCTGAAACTTTCACATTCAAGCCTTCAAGATCAGACGCTTCACCTTGTGCTGCATCAAACTCATTGACGATCACTTGTGATGTGATCAGTACGAAACGAAGCTCATCACTTAACTTATCTAGCACTGCTTTTAATTCGGCATTTGCCCAAAGTTCAACTTTGGCAGACAAGTTAGAACCGACAGTTTTCGCGGTACGTGCAGTTTCAATGAATTTGTTTACTGCAGATTTCACGGCAATGAGCGTTTGCCATTCAGCTTCAGATACTACATTTGCAGTTGAAGCCACAGGAATATCATACCATTCAGCCGTGAACACGTATTTCTCTGATTGCTCAGGAATTAACGGCCAAGCTTCTTGTGCAGTGAAGCTCAGGATTGGTGACATCCAACGCACGAATGCTTGTACCAAGTGATACAACGCAGTTTGTGCAGAATGACGTGCTTGCGAATCCGCTTTCGTGGTGTATTGACGGTCTTTGATGATGTCTAAGTAGAAACCACCTAAGTCGTTGATACAGAAATTCGTTAAAGCAGTGGTGACGATATGGAAGTTCATATCTTCGTATGCTTTCTTAATGGTTTCTTGCACTTCAGATGCACGTTGCAAGATGTATTGATCAAGCGCGATCAATTGATCCACAGGCAGGGCATCTGTCGAAGGTTTGAAGCCATTCAGGTTCGCCAACAAGAAACGAAGCGTGTTACGGATACGACGGTAACCATCAGAGGCACGGCTAAAGATTTCTTTACCTGCGGTCATTTCATAACGGTAATCTGCCGATGCGATCCAGAAGCGTAAGCCATCTGCACCCATATCTTTAATGATGTCTTGCGGCGTGATCACGTTACCGATCGACTTGGACATCTTGCGGCCTTTTTCATCCACGACGAAACCGTGAGTCAGCAAGCCTTTATACGGTGCGCGTTCGTTAATCGCAATCGAGGTCAGTAATGACGACTGGAACCAACCACGGTGCTGGTCTGAACCTTCAAGGTACAAATCAGCAGGATCAGTCAATTCTTCACGTTCACGCAGTACAGCATAGTGCGTTGTACCTGAGTCGAACCAAACGTCTAGTGTGTCACGTACTGCATTGTATTGCTCAGCATCCGCACCGATAAACTCAGATGCATCACGGTTATACCAGCCGTCAATACCTTCCTGCTCAATCAGTTTAGCTACTTCTTCGATCAGTTCAGGTGTACGCGGATGCAATTCATTGGTGTCTTTATGTACGAATAACGGAATTGGCACGCCCCAGGTACGTTGACGTGAAATACACCAGTCCGGACGACCTTCAATCATCGCCTGAATCCGGTTTTTACCCCAGTCCGGTACAAAGCTGATATCGTTTTCAATCGCATTCAGTGCATTTTGACGCAGACCTTTGGCATCCATGCTGATGAACCATTGTGGGGTCGCACGGAAGATAATCGGGGTTTTATGGCGCCAGCAATGCGGGTAGCTATGCTTGATCACCACATGTGCCCAAAGCTTGGTCGCTTCAGTCAATGCTGCAATGATTTTTGGATTGGCTTTGTAGATGTGCTCGCCCGGGAAGATTGGTGATGTTGGTAAATATACACCATTACCGCCGACTGGGTTTTCTACTTTCAAGTTGTACTGTAAACCAACTTTATAGTCGTCCACACCGTGGCCCGGTGCGGTATGTACTGCACCTGTACCGCTAGCATCAGTGACGTGTTCACCCAAGATCACTGGCACTTGGCGCTCAGCAATTAAAGGATGTTGTAGTATTAATTTTTCAAGTTTTGCACCTGTGAATTCAGCAAGTACTTCAAATGCAGTAAAGCCATAACGCTGAGTCGCAGACTCAACCAATGATTTCGCCAAAATGAAGTTTTGTGCAGCTTTATCTTCGGCTGTTGCTTTTACCAGTTGGTATTCAAGTTCAGCATGCAATGCAACCGCCTGGTTGGCAGGCATGGTCCAAGGCGTTGTGGTCCAGATTACGATATCCGTACGATCAGCGATTTCTACGCCGACACGTGCAGATAAATCAGCAAGGTCTACAACCGTGAAACCGACGTCAATTGCATCCGATTTTTTATCTTCGTATTCAACTTCAGCTTCAGCGAGTGATGAACCACAGTCTAAACACCAGTTGACTGGTTTCAGACCTGGCTCGATATGACCTGCTTTCGCGATTGCACCCAATGAACGTACGATGTCAGCTTCTTGTTTGAAGTTCATCGTTAAGTAAGGATTGTCCCAATCCCCGAATACGCCCATACGTACGAAGTCTTTCTTTTGAAGCTCAACTTGGGTGTAGGCATATTCACGGCAGGCTTTACGGAAGGTAGATGCATCCACTTTTACGCCGACTTTACCGACTTTTTCTTCGACTTTGAGTTCGATTGGCAAACCGTGACAGTCCCAGCCCGGTACATACGGTGCATCAAAACCATCCATGACACGACTTTTGATAATGATGTCTTTGAGTACTTTGTTGACCGCATGACCCAAATGGATTTGACCATTGGCATAAGGAGGGCCGTCATGAAGCACGTATTTTTTCTTGCCAATACGCGATTCACGAATCTGCTGATAAATGTTGTCGGCATACCACTCTTCTAACCATTTCGCTTCACGTACTGCCAAATTTGCTTTCATTGCAAAGTCAGTACCTGGGAGGTTTAGCGTGGCTTTATAGTCCACTGCATTTTCAGGAGTTTGCTTATCGCTCATGCAAGTCGTCTTCCAATCTAATCAGTTATGTCACTGACACGTTTTACAATAAAAATATGGGATATTAAAAGGGAAATGTGGGGTGATTTCGACGAAACTCAAGCAGTTTCTCGACATCATCATCAATTCCGGCTTTTAGCGCTTCAAGCGAAGGATAGTCCTTTTCGCCATGTAAATAGTTTAAGAACGTCACCCGCATCAACAGGCCATACAGATTAGCAGAAACATCTGGAAAATGTACTTCTAATCGCCACTCTGGGTGTGCTTGTTTGATGGCTGGACGTGTGCCGACATGACCTGCCCCAAACAGGGCAGTCGGGTCATAACCCGCAATACCGGTTTGCGTTGCAGAGTCGGATTTTACTTTGTCTTTTAAGGATTGGGTTTCGCAAATGACTTCAACCCCATAAATTCCTTTGAGGCAGGGCTTATGACGGTTGAGCCGTACATTAATAGTAGGAAAATCAATGGTTCGACCAATCTGATCACCGTATTGCACCCGCCCGGTAATGCTATAAGGACGCCCCAGCAATTGTGCGGCCAAGGCTAAATCACCGGCTTGCAAGGTCTGGCGAATCCGGGTGGAACTGACGCGTTCACCATCCAGAGCAATGGTATTTAAATTGGTCACTTTAAAGCCGTAATTGCGCAGGAATTCACTGTTGCCTTGGCGGTTTTTACCAAAGTGAAAATCATCGCCTAAGACCAGATGCCGGGCATTCAGTTTTTCTTTTAAAATGTCGGCAAAGGCTTCTGCAGTCAGACTGCGAAAAGTATGGTCAAATTTCGCCACAGCGATATAGTCCACACCCAGCTCAGTCAGGTATTCAACTTTTTCACGCAACGATGAAATACGCGGTGGGGCCTCATAACCCTGAAAGTATTCAAGTGGTTGCGGCTCGAAAATCATCACTACAGATTTTAAACCCTGTGCTTTGGCCACCTGTTGCAGCTGACGGATCATCGCCTGATGGCCTAAATGCACGCCGTCAAAATTACCGATGGTCACGGCAGTTTTGGGTAATTCAGAATGAGAGGCTAAAGCATTTAGACGGAGCAGCTGCATGGGCAAATCAAGTGCTTAGAAATATCGAGAGGCTATATATTGCCATAATCTCGCGCTTTCGTCTTGCTGTTGTGTTTTTATGCAATATTTTTCTTGAAAATTCATCTTCCTTAGAATTGAGCAGTTTTGTTTTTGTACACATTGATCATGTCTGATCAGAGCACTGGTGCTTTTCATTCAGCCGCTTTTGTTTTCTAATATCAGGGTTTTTCTTGATATCAGGTATTTCGAATGTCCGATTTGGCGCTCATCATGGCTCTACCCAATGAATCCAAAGGCTTATTTGAAGCAGAAGGCATTCAGGTACATTACAGCGGGATTGGTAAAGTCAATGCGGCTTTTAAAGCTTTTGAGGTGATTCAGAATACCGGTTGCAGTACCTTGCTGAATTTGGGCAGCGCGGGGAGTTCGCATTTCGATGCGCATGAACTGGTCGAAGTCACGCAATTTGTACAGCGTGATATGGATGTTTCACCCCTCGGCTTTGAGGTCGGCATGACCCCGATGGATCAGCATTTCCCGGGTGCGATTGAGCTGGATTCTTTCTTTGACCATTTGCCGAAAGGAATTTGTGGCACAGGCGACAGTTTTGAAACCGGTATTTCAAAAGTGGCGTGTAATCTGGTGGATATGGAAGGCTATGCTTTGGCCAAAGTCTGTAAAAAGCTGGGCGTTCGGCTGATTTCAGTGAAATACATTAGTGATGGAGCCAATGAGACTGCGCATCTGGATTGGGAAGAAAATCTGTTGCTAGGTGCGAAAAAATTATTAGATTTATATCAAATGGTAAAATAAATAGGAAGGTTAAGTTTGCTCGGCGACCATAGTAGCTATGGTCGTGTGCCAATCAGAAGCGCTTGCTTATTTATCCGTGCGTGGAATCACGCCGTATAACATCATGTGAACCGTATGCTGGATAATGCGTTGCTGCATGCTGCGGTTACGCAAGGTTTTACCCGTGACCATTTCCATTTGAGTGGCAAAGTCTGCATAGTTCTGGGTAATCGCCCAAATATTCAGAATCAGTAACTCAGGATCAATATCTGCAGAAATTTTGCCTTGCTCTTGCCAGTTGGAAATTACTTTGGCTTTACGCTTGACCAGTTTTTTCAGTGGACCTTTTAAAATTTCCAGAATATGCGGTGCACCTTGAATCACCTCCAAAGCAAATAAACGAGATGCTTTAGGCTGGGTACGCGACACTTCAATTTTTTGCATCAAATAATTGGTGATCGCTTCTTCAGGTTCAAGTTCAGCTTCCAGGGTTTGTAAAGGCGCCAGCCATTTTTGTAGAACGGTGGTTAATACCTCGACATACAGGGCTTCTTTATTTTCATAATAATAGAAAATATTCGACTTATGCATTTCTGCAATTTGTGCGATTTCATCCAGACTTGCCCCATTAAAACCATATAGGGAAAATACGTCTAGTGCAGCATTTAGCAGCTGATTGCGTTTTTGAGTACTCTTTTTTTGTTCCATTAGCAAATATAAAAAACAATGAAAAAGGGAATCCTCAATTGTACGGCAAATCATCAGATTTGTGCACACAGTCACAGGCTAATTTTTTGAATAATGATGATTTATTCTCTAGATCAATATTTAAAACAGGCTAAATGCATCTACACCGGGAGAAAAATTCAAGTTTCTGAAAATACTTCATTTATTCATCTTTTTTCTTCATTAATTGGAGAGAGGAATAATACTGAAATGAATCTGATAAAAATGACCTCTTATTGAGATAAAAGTATTTTTTATAAGAATAAGACCCAAAACCATACTCGATTTTGGGTTGGATTAAGTATTTAGGTTGCTAAAACTGCCTGCAAGACCTGCTGTTCCAGTTCTGCAAATGCCACACTTTTTTGCCGGGGACGTGGCAAATTGACCCTAAACTCTTTGGCAATATGGCCTTTGTCCAGCAAGATAATCCGGTCTGCCAGTTGTACTGCTTCACTGACATCATGCGTGACCAGAATGGCGGTAAAGCCTTGCTCGGTCCAGAGACGTTCAATCAGGTTTTGCATTTCCAGACGTGTCAGGGCATCCAGAGCACCGAGCGGTTCATCCAGCAGCAGAATACGCGGCTGATGTGACAATGCTCGCGCCAAGGCGGTACGTTGCCGTTGTCCTCCGGAAAGCTGTGAAGGCCACAGTCCAGCTTTTTCTTTGAGTCCGACCTTTTCCAGCATTTGCGAAGCTTTGGCATGCTGCTCCTTCGGTAAACCGAGTTGAACATTCTGTTCGATGCTGCGCCAGGGCAGCAGGCGAGGGTCCTGAAACATCACCCGGATATCATCGGTAGTAATGCCTTCGCGAATATGCCGGGCTGACTTAAACTTGATTTCGCCGTAGCTTTGCTGTTCCAGATCGGCAATCAGGCGCAATAAGGTACTTTTACCACAACCGCTGCGACCAACAATTGCCAGAAATTCACCCGGCTGGATATGCAGGTCCAGATCTTCCAGAACCTTGACCGAACCGTAAAACTTGTGCAGCTGTTCAATGATAATTTCGGCACCGATCACTGCAGCAGGATTGATCTCTGCCGCAGGTTGGTCCAGTGGCACAATCGGGTCATTGGCATGACGCCCTAAACTGAGATCAGTCATCACATGCTCCTCATTTATTCTTTATTTTTGATAGCCGGCATGCCAGCGCAGCAGGAATCGCTCTAAGGCCACGGCCAGAACATCGGCCAGTTTGCCGAGCAGGGCATACAGTAAAATACCCACCAAGACCACATCAGTTTGCAAAAATTCACGTGCATTCATGGTCATATAACCAATACCAGACTGAGCAGAAATAGTTTCGGCAACGATTAACAATACCCAGACCAGACCTAGAGAAAAACGCAGTCCGACCAGAATTGACGGCATCGCACCCGGCAGAATAATTTCTTTATACAGTTGCCAGCGAGTTAAGCCGTAGCTTTTGCCCATCTCGATCAATTGCGGATCGACAGAACGAATCCCATGATAGGTATTGATATAAATCGGGAAAAATACCCCAATCGCCACCAGAAACAATTTGGCAGATTCATCAATCCCGAACCATAAAATCACTAGGGGAATAAGGGCCAGTGCAGGAATATTCCGAATCATCTGCAAGGTCGTATCGAGCAGGGTAGAGGCGGTTTTGGATGAACCATTTAACAGACCCAGCAATAGGCCCAAACCACCACCCACCAGTAAGCCGCTGATGGCACGCCCCGCACTGACTTGCACATGCGTCCACAGTTCACCGCTCAGAAGTAAATTCCAGAAGGCTAAAACCACGGCACTCGGTGCAGGCAGAATCCGGCTTTCCAGCAGGCCAGTGCTAGAGGCAATCTGCCAAACTGCAATCAAAAAAATTGGAACCAGCCAGGGCAGCAGATGCTGCCCCAGAATTGTTCCACGTGAAACCTGCTTTTGGGTCAAGGTTTCAACGAAAACGACTTTTGACATTAAGCAAACTCCTTAATTTTCTCAGCCTGCTTGTTCTCGTCCGGTGTGTAGTTGTTCGCCACGATTTCGCCGAATGGACCGGTCAGGTTTGGCTGAGCCAATTTTTTCTGGGTTTCAAGGGGTAAGAGTGGGAAGACCAGTTCTGCAAAACGGATGGACTCTTCCAGATGTGGATAGCCCGAGAAGATAAAAGTATCGATACCCAAATCAGCATATTCCTGGATACGTGCAGCGACAGTTTCCGGATCGCCGACCAGTGCCGTACCTGCACCACCACGAACCAGACCTACGCCTGCCCACAGGTTCGGAGAAACTTCGAGTTTACTGCGATCGCCATTGTGCAGTTCTGCCATACGGCGCTGACCGACCGAGTCCATGGATTTGAACTTGGCTTGGGCTGCAGCGATAGTGGCATCATCCACATATTGAATCAGTTCTTCAGCCGCCGCCCAGGCCTGCTCATTGGTTTTGCGTACGATCACGTGTAAACGGATCCCGTAATTCAGTTCACGACCTTTAGCTGCAGCCTTGGCTTTTACCACTGCAATTTTTTCTTTGACTGCTGCCGGTGGCTCGCCCCAGGTCAGGTAAGTATCGACCTGATCCGTGGCCAGCTCAATGGCATCATCCGATGAGCCACCAAACCATAAAGGCGGATGTGGCTGCTGGATTGGTGGATACAGCAATTTTGCATCATCGACACTTAAGCGTTCGCCATGGAAACTAAAGCTTTCACCGGTATGTGAGCGTTTTAAAATTTCACGCCAGATGGTGGTGTATTCGGTCGCCGTTTTATAACGGGTTGTGTGATCTTCATAGACGCCATCACCTTTTAGCTCCTGCTCGTCACCGCCAGTCACCAGATTCAGCAGTACTCGGCCATTAGACAAGCGGTCAAAGGTCGCGGCCATACGTGCAGCCAGTGCCGGCGTGGTCACGCCTGGACGCAATGCCACCAGGAATTTTAATTTTTTGGTCGCATCAATCAGGCTGGCTGCAGTTAACCATGGATCTTCACAAGAACGGCCAGTCGGAATCAGGACACCTTCATAACCAAGATTATCCACGGCAACGGCAATCTGCTTCATGTAGGCATGATCTACAACACGTGCGCCCTTGCTGGTGCCTAAGTAACGACTGTCGCCATGAGTGGGGATAAACCAGAAAATTTTCATGTAATATTCCTTAAATTAAATGATCTTGTTTGCTCATCAATGTGTGGCCGCTGGCGACCAGATCTGTTGCTGGACGCTGATGGTTTTGGGAATCAGTTGAACCTGCTGGAAGAGATCGGCAATATTCTGTTGAGCTTTGATCACTTCCGTCGTTAATGGTTGTACCGGCGAAGGTTTAAGACGACGCTCAAATGCAATCTTCGCTACATCCGGTTTCAGACCGGTACTTTTCTGATAAATATCTAGAGCTACAGCCTGGTTTTTAAGAATCCACTGGTCAGATGCATTTAAAGCCTGGATAAACTTCCCGGGGCTATCCGGATGCTTCTGAATAAATTCGGGATTGCCGATATAAAAGGAGTAGGTTTGTGGAAAGTCACTGGATTCAATCAGCACCTTAACCTTGCTGTCGAACTCGGCTGCACCCAGGAAGGGATCCCAGATTGCCCAGGCATCAATGGCTTTTTTGTCAAAAGCAGCACGTGCATCCGCAGGGGGAAGCCAGACGGCTTGAATCTCTGACCAGCTTAATCCGGCTTTTTCCAGGGTTTTGGCCAGAAGTTCATGGGCACTTGAACCTTTCTGCACCGCGATCCGTTTTCCTTTCAATTGTTGAATATTTTGAATGGCACTGTCTTTCGGCACGACCACGGCCAAAGAATTTCCCGCCACTTTTTCAAAGGCCACGTAGCTCAGGGCTTTGTCTGCCGCCTGTGCAAAAATGGGCGGAGTATTCCCCACATAGCCATAATCCACTGCACCGACTGCTAAGGCTTCCAGCATTTGCGGGCCTGCCGGAAACTCTTTCCATTCAATTTTGGCATTCGGGAATTGTTGTTCTAATAGCTTTTCATCGCGTGCCACCAGCAGATTCAAGGCTGATTTCTGAAAGCCAATCGCAATGGTTTTTACCGGTTGTGTTGCTTTGGTGTCTGCAGCAGTCTTTTGCTGTGCTTCCTGTTTCTGACAGCCAGTCAGACTAAAGCTCAATAACGCTAAACTGATATAAGAAACTGTTTTTAAATGACTCATCTTTATTCTCGAATTATTCTGCTGTTATTTAATAATTGCTGCATCAATATTCAGCTTTTGTGGAATCAGCTGCTGCGCATAAAATGCATCGGCGACTTGTTGCTGTTTTTGAATCACGTCAGTGCTGAGAGGTTTAACGCCAAAGCCCATGCGTGAAATAGAGGTTTTCAAGACATCGACGGCCAGACCTGTCGGTTTTTGCAGGAGCTGAGCGGCAGCGTCCTGATTTTTTGCCACCCAGTCCGTGGTCAGATTCAGTTCGTTGACCACCGCCTGTACCACCTGAGGATGGCTTTCTGCGAACTTGCGATCTGCCAGATAGAACTGATGATTGCTCACCACATTTTCACCGCTGGCAATGACACGCGCACCAATCTGATGTTCAGCAGCTGCAAAAAACGGATCCCAGATCACCCAGGCATCGACTGCACCACGTTCAAATGCAGCACGTGCATCGGAAGGTGGTAGATAAATCACTTCGATATCACCGAGTGTCAGCTTGTTGGCTTCCAGAAATTTTAGCAGCAGGTAATGCACGTTTGAACCTTTGTTCAAGGCCACCCGTTTGCCTTTCAGATCTTGAATAGACTGGATCGGTGAATCTTTCGGTACAATTAAGGCTTCAGCCTTAGGCGCTTGCGGCTGATTGGCCACATAGACCAGATTTGAGTTGGCCGCCTGGGCAAAAATTGGCGGTGCTTCACCGGCTTCACCAAAAGAGACGCTGCCGACATTCAGGCCTTCAAGCAGTTGTGGGCCGGCCGGAAATTCTACCCATTTCACATTGACCCCTTGCTGTTTTAAGCTGGTTTCCAGCGTGCCGCGTTCTTTTAAAATCGGTAATATGCCGTATTTTTGGAAACCTATATTCAGGGTAATGGTCTCTTCTTTTTTCGAGCAGCCTGAAAGCATCATGACACCCGCCATCGCAGTACCGACTACCACAGTCTTTGCTAAAAACTGAACATGAGATTGGCGCATGAATCAAAACTCCCGAAAATGACAAACTAGTGAATGAAAACTTAGACACACGCTAATCGTTTTTGTTTTTTCAAAAAAATAACTATTCAGGAATTTCTAATGAAGAAAAAAGATAAATAAAAAAGCGCAAAACTTATGCGAAAAAGTGATTTATATAAAAATGAATATTTACTATTTAAGTTAATCAAACTTATGAAATTTATAATTATTTCTTTAAATCTAATCTGCTGATATGTTTAGCTGAAAAGCAGCATTGCAATTTTAAAATTTAAATCGAGATTGCCAGATATCTTTATCTAAAATTAAGCTAAGGCACCAAAAGAAAAAGTCACTTTAAAGTGACTTTTTGCAAACAATGGAATTGCGTTGATAATTATAAAAAGCCTGACGGGCATCCGGCAGGTCATCGACTGAAGCCGGCTCAAAGCCTTGTTCCAGAAACCAGTGCGCGGTGCGGGTAGTTAAAATAAACAGTTGCTGGATCTGCATGCTTTTGGCTTTTTCTTCAAGATAATGCAGGATCTGGCTACCCCGATTAGACTGGCGATAACTGGGATGTACCGCAACACAGGCAATTTCTGCAGAACGCAATTCATCCCCTGTCGTCGGAATCGGGTAGAGGGCGGCACAGGCCAGAATCATGCCGTCCCGTTCGATTACGGCAAACTGGTTGATTTCATTTTCCAGACGTTCACGCGAACGATAGACCAGAATACCTTCTTCTTCCAATGGACGCAGCAAACCGATCAGGCCGCCAACATCCTGAATGTCGGCCATCCGTACTTCTTCATAATGTGCATCGGTGACCAGAGTGCCGGAACCATCACGGGTGAACAGCTCTTCCAGCAGGGCACCATCATAGGCATAAGAAATCAGATGCACTCGATGTACGCCGTTCATGGAGGCTTCCTGTGCGGCTTTTAGCTGTAATCCTCTTTCCAGTGCATCTTGTTCGACCGGAATAAAATCATCCAGCTGTTGTGGTGTCACTTCACGTTTGAGCTGGCCGTTACTGTCCATCAGGCCATGCTGCTTACCGAGAAAAATTAGTTTATCTGCCTTGAGGCGAATCGCAGTTTTGGTCGCGACTTCTTCAGCCAGCAGATTAAAGACTTCTCCGGTAGTGGAATAACCGGTCGGGCCAAGCACCACAATATTATGATTGTCCAGATGGCGCTGAATCGCGTCAGTATCAACTGCACGCACTTCACCGGTCAGCTGAAAATCGATACCGTCGCGGATGCCATACGGCTTGGCGGTGACAAAATTCCCTGAAACGGTATCAATCCGGGCGCCATACATCGGCGAATTGGCCAGTCCCATAGACAGCAGTGCTTCAATTTGTAGGCGGATCGAACCGACGGCATTCATCACGCAGCTTAAAGATTCACGTGTGGTGACCCGACGCTGCTGGTAAAAAGGCGTCGTAATCTGGCTTTGAGCCAGATTCTGGTTAATTTGCGGACGTGCACCATGTACCAGAATCAGCCGAATGCCCAAAGAATGTAATAAAGCAATATCGTGAATAATATGCTGAAAGTTATCATTTAAGACGGCTTCGCCATCAAACATGATTACAAAGGTTTTATTGCGGTGCGCATTGATATAAGGCGCAGAATGGCGAAACCAGTGCACATATTGCAAAGTTGTGCTTTGTGACGTTTCTGCTGGAGTCATGCTGTGCCCATTTCAATGATTGAAGATCCAGCTTTGATTCTAATGAAAAAAAATGCAAGTGGAAGTGCAGATATAAAAAAACACCTGAAGGGGACTTCAGGTGTCTGCAAGACGAGCAGTAATGGAGAAAGCTTAGTTAATGATTCGTACAATTTTGTTGGTACGCTCATTGACCAGAACGTAGTCATTGTTGACCTTGTACCATTGCTGGAAACGACCGGTATTTGGCAAACGGTGTGCTTCGCGATCACTTACTTCAAAACGGTTGTTGTCATATTGGCGAGGTAAAGTTTGTCCTACGCGCCAGTCACGGCTTGGATTGACCATACGGTTGTTATGACGGCGGTCATCATTCCAGCGACGGTCGTCATTCCATTTCTTGCTGTCTTTGGCATTCCAGTGTGGTGCCGATTTATGCGGATTATGGTCATAACGCGAGTCATGCTGTGGTGCTGCCATTGCAGAAGTAGCTAACAAAGCACTTAGAGATAACGCGATTGTAGTTAAGACTTTTTTCATGGCTCTCACCTTAAGATGTATATCTAATTTCGATGAGACTAAATTAGCGAACAAGTACATAGAAAGCGTGAGGGCTATTTAGTTAAATTGTTAAATTCATGAAGAAATTTAGTAGATGAATCACGCAGTCTAAAAACTGGAATAGCAGCAAGATTTGCGGATAAAAATTTCAGCCAGTGAAATAAAAAAGCCCAAACATCGTTGGGCCTTAAAGAAGATTAAATTTGAATGCACTTATGAACTAGTCACCCACGATGCGGATAATGCTGTTGTTTTCAGAATCCACCAGAATATAGTCATTATTGACTTTGTACCATTGCTGCTTGCGGTCAGGTCGAGGCAGGCGATGGTCTTTATATTCAACTTTATAGCCATTGCCACGATAATGCTGCGGCATCACATAACCCGGCTGCCAGCGTAACTGTTGCAGGCGTTTCACCCCGCGTTCTTCACGCATACGGCGGTTATCCTGCTGATCTTCCTCTCGGAACTCACGGGCTTTCTTCTTGTCATGACCATGACGTGAATCCATACGGGATTCATCATTGAAATGAGGGGCAGCGATGACGACATTGCTCAGCATGAATGTACTGCAAGAAATTGCCAGTGCCACCAAAACCTTTTTCATGTTGAACCCTCATTAAATTGTTCATCTTCTACAGCACCTAATGTACGGAAAAATTGCAGAGAAACTGTGAAGAACAGGCACAATTTTTATAACAAATGCAGAGATATTATGATGATGTCATGTTTTTACATGACTATATGCGACGGCATCACTTCTATAAAGTAGCCTACCGAGCCATGTCCTTATCTCATCAAAGCAAGGGCCAACATGCAAGCGAAAATCGATGATTTAGCTCAAAAAAACAGCATTGAGTCAGCGAGAAAAAAGTTCATGATTTAATGAAACGACAAAGAATTTTGCCGGTTTAGTTTGAGATTAATTCCATTGCTCTGCTAAACCTTGCAAGGACTGAATCGCGTCAGCCACGGATTCAGCTTGTAGGGCGTCATCGAGTGCCACAATCAATGCTTCAGATAACTGCAACTGTTCAATCCGGTGAATTGTTTCAATTTTACGTTTTTGGTCAGCCATGCTGCGCTCCTGATTTGATCTATCTGTGATTCAAGAAAGCATAGTCCAATCAGTTTAATTTGGAAAACCGTATAATTTTATATATTTAATATGTAAATCCGATTTATTGTTATTTTTTGCAGGATTTTAAGAAAAAAAGGGCACTTTATCGAAAAGTGCCCAAGATTATTCAATGACCCGACTTTTAATAAGCGTAGTTCAGGTCAGTATAATCGTTGAGTGATTTCTGCACATGCGCCTGAATAAAGGCACGTACATCCTCGGCCGTCATGGCTTTGCCCTGATTGCTGATGACATGTTCGATTTCTGGCTGACCTTCAATTTTAATGCGATAAACAAAATGCTTGGCCAGACGATAACTGTCGTCTAATTTTTCAATGCCAGTCACATAATAATAGGCATGTTCAAAATTCAGATCCTGATGTGAAAATACAAATTGCTCGAACAATTTGAGTTTCTGAGCATTTTCGAGTGCTTTGATGTCATCCACGATACTGGCTTCAAACTTGGTGCCGTATTTCTCTGAAATAGGCTGTTGATCAATCAGCAGCGACACCATGCCATCGTCTAAATGGGTCACCGTAATATTGTTTAATTCAGTCATGATGCACTCGAGTGAAATATAGTGGGGCTTAGTATGCTGTTATTTTAATGAAACTCAATGCGAGCGGGGTGAACTTACTTAAGATTTATGCGCTGAATATGACTAAAAATGAAATAAAAAGGGAGCGATTGCTCCCTGAATGACAGACAGAATAATTTAATCCTGTGCATCAATACTCTGGCCATTCATATGCAGGCTGTCATTACCCATCAAATATAGATAAGCCGGCATGATTGAATCGGGGGTAGGCAGGGTTTTCGGATCTTCGTTCGGATAAGCCTTGGCGCGCATGGCAGTCCGCGTTGCTCCGGGATTGATGCAGTTATAACGGATATTTGGATGTACCTGCTCTTTGGCAAATAACTGGCTTACCGCTTCAATAGCAATTTTAGAAACCGAATAGGCACCCCAGCGTTCGCGGGCTTCGCGGCCTACACCTGAGCTGGCAAAAACCACAGAAGTATGTTCGGATTTGGATAATAACGGTAACAGCGCTTGGGTCATGACAAAGGGTGCACGCAGATTGACCGCCATCACATCATCCCAGACATTGACCGGATAATCCGCCAAGGGAACCCGTTCGCCTAAAATGCCGGCATTGTGCAGAATGCCGTCCAGACGACCAAACTGACGGTCTAGCGTATCGAGCAAAAGCTCATAATCACGTTCTGACGCACTCGATAGTTGTAGCGGCAAGATGGCAGGTTGCGGCGCACCCAAACTTTCAATTTCATCATAAATGACTTCGAGCTTGTTTAAGGTACGCCCATGCAGCACCACAGTTGCGCCATGCAAGGCATAACTGATTGCTGCTGCACGTCCAATGCCATCGCCCGCACCTGTGATTAGGATGATACGATCCTTGAGCAGATCGGGGCGAGGTTGATATGCTGAATATTTCATTATCTACCTCCTCACTTCTTATTATTTAGTGTTAAGCGTTCAAGATACCGCAGTATGCTGCTTCAGTACTAGTGTCTGAATCAATTGATGTAATTCTGGCACAGTATGCACGATATGGTCGGCCTGCCAGGCGTTTAAATCGTCTTTGTATTGCAACGGCAAATAACCATAAGCAGCCAGAATGGTCAGCATCTGGGCATGACGGCCGGCATCAATATCTCGTGGATGATCTCCGACATAGATACAGTCTTCCGCGGCAAGATTCAGTTGCTGGGCTGCCAGATACATTGGTTCAGGATCAGGTTTGGTCCGAGTGACATCTTCTGGACATACCAACACCGCACAGCGTTCACTCAAGTTCAGTGCTTGCAGTAAAGCCTCACTGAGCCAGCGCGGTTTATTGGTCACGATCCCCCAAGGAATGTCATTTTCCTCTAGCTGTTCCAACAAAGGATACATGCCGTCAAACAGATCGGTATCGACCGCAATATCTGCGCCGTACATGTCCAGAAAGCGCTGACGGTGTTGCAGAAAGACCGGATCTTCTAGTTGCAGTTCCGGATAAACCAGTTTCACCATAGCGCGAGCGCCTTCGGAGACCTGGGTACGAATCAGCTCGGGTGCAACCAGTGGGCGGCCTTCTTCACGGCACATCTGCTGGATAATTCGGATAAAATCGGCAGCGGTATCAATCAGGGTTCCATCTAGGTCAAATAAAACGGCTTTCATGCTGTGGTCTCTGCTGCGCTATCTTTCACGGTATAAACCATGTAGTTCACATCAACATTCGGTGCCAGCCAATAACGCTTGGTCAGCGGATTATAGTGCAGACCGGTCATGTCTTTGAGCTTTAAACCAGCGTTACGAATATCATGTGCCAGTTCAGACGGCTTGATAAATTTGCTGTAATCATGGGTGCCTTTGGCCAGCATGCGCAAGACATATTCTGCCCCGATAATCGCAAATAAATAGGACTTTGGATTACGGTTAATGGTCGAGAAGAATACATGACCACCTGGCTTGACCAGCTTGTGACAGGCCTGAATAATCGATGCCGGATCTGGCACATGCTCTAACATTTCCATGCAGGTCACGATGTCATATTGGCCAGCCTGTTCGTCTGCCAGTTGCTCAACCGGCACCTGACGATATTCAATATTGTTCACACCTTCCTGTTCGGCATGGATGCGTGCCACATTTAAAGGGGCTGCACCCATATCAATCCCAAGTACATCGGCACCGCGTCGCGCCATGCTTTCGGCCAGAATACCGCCACCACAGCCGACATCCAGCACTTTTTTGCCGCTCAGGCCTCCGGCATGTTCATCAATCCAGTTTAAACGCAGTGGATTAATCATGTGCAAGGGGCGGAACTCGGAATGCTGATCCCACCATATAGCTGCAAATGCTTCAAACTTGGCAATTTCTTGTGGATCAACATTCAATTGCGACATCGGTGTCACCTCAATCAGTCATGATTAGCTAAAAATATATATGTGCCGAATGGCCAGAGAAACTGATTTAAAACCTTGAAAATCAGTTCGATGGTTTAGTGTAGCGATTCTGGCAGAAAAAGCGATAAAAGCAGCAAAAAAGTTCACAGAATGAAAACGAAACCGGCATAATTGATTTATAGTGAACACATAAACTAAGCATAATGATTTAGAGGACGATAATCCGAATGAAAAAATTCCTTTTAGGCGCTGTTGCCGCATCTGTTTTGGCCTTTTCAGGCAATGCTATGGCCAATTTTGTGGCAGGTCAGGACTATCAGGTGGTTGCAAAACCAGTCAAAGTCGAAAAACCGGGCAGAATTGAGGTACGTGAATTCTTCTGGTACGGCTGTGGTCACTGTTTCTCGCTTGAACCACATATGCAGGGCTGGTTGAAAAAATTACCAAAAGATGTGCGTTTTGTACGTACGCCGGCTGCGATGAATCCACTCTGGGAACAGGCAGCGCGTGCTTATTATGTGTCTGAAGCATTGGGTGTGCGTCAAAGAGCACATTTACAATTATTCCATGATATTCATGACAAGCAACGTCCAATTTTAGAACAGGCACAACTGGCCAAGTTCTATACCCGCTATGGTATTTCTGAAGCGAAATTTAACAGCACCTATAAATCTTTCCCGATCACTTCGAAAATTGCCCAAGCCAAAAATCTGGCTGCTCAGTATCAGTTAAGTGGTGTTCCGGCAGTGACCGTGAATGGTAAATATATTGTGCAGGGTAATGATGCCAAAGTCATTCAGGTGGTGAATTACCTGATCGAAAAAGAGCGTAAAGCCAAATAAGTCTGAACTGACGATCAGTAAAAAAACCTGCATCATGATGCAGGTTTTTTTTATTTAGGCCGGAGGAGTGACCGCTTCATTGAGCACAGGACTTGCGGTTTCGACTGTTTCGGCAGGCCGTCGGTACCAGTGCAAAATGCCACGCAGCAAAAGCTGCATCTGTAGCACGCTTTGGGTTTTAAAGGCATTGGATTGGGCGCGGCGCAGCTCTGGATCAGCCTGATGTTGCAGATGAATCCAGCCCATAGCCCAGTTCAGGGACAGTTCAATCAGCATCTGTGCCAGAGCCTGCAAGTCCTGTGGCGCCTGAATATGTCGGGTAGATTGCATCTTGGCCAGTTCATGCATCACATCTTCAGCCAGAAAACGAATTTCCCGTTCAATACCGGCACGGAGCACGTCCGAACCGCCCCAACGCTCTGCAACAAAAAAAATCCAGGGTTCAGGATGATATTCGACCGCCTGAAAAAACAGTTCAAGTCCGGTGTAGGTTCGGGTATTTGGCTGATACAGATAAGCCTGTCCCAGTTGATTGAGTACTCCTTTGATGTGAATCGCAACCTGATCCATCAATTCCAGACCCAACTGGTTCATATCCTGAAAATGCCGATAGAATGCCGTCGGCACCAGTCCGACTGCATTCGCAACTTCACGTAGGCTGATCGAGCTGAAAGCGCGACCCTGACTGCTGAATGCCAGTGTCGCATCGAGTAGTGCCTGATGACTTTGCTGTTTGCGATCTTCACGTAAGGACATAAATGGGTTTCCTATCACCGGCTTCCCTCATAGGGAGTTTTAGTCTAGCAAAAATTAAATTAAAGCGTAGTGCCACAGATCGGCAGAATTTTGACATCTCGTAACGAGCTGATGCATTGATTTTGTAAATGAATCACCCGGCTGCCTAATCTTGGCAAAGGCTTCTGCTATACTGAGCCGCAATTATTTTGAACCCATACAGGACTTATTATGCGTATCGACCAGCGAGCATTAGATCAATTACGTGAAGTGAAAATTACCCGTAACTATACACGTTATGCGGAAGGCTCTGTATTGGTTGAATTTGGTCATACCAAAGTACTCTGTACCGCCAGTGTGGATAGTTCTGTACCGCGTTTCCTCAAAGGTCAGGGCCAAGGCTGGGTGACTGCTGAATATGGCATGTTGCCACGTTCAACTCATACCCGTAGTGACCGTGAAGCGGCACGTGGCAAACAGAGTGGCCGTACTCAGGAAATTCAGCGTCTGATTGGTCGTAGCTTGCGCTCAATGGTCGATCTGAAAAAGCTGGGTGAAAATACCATTACTATCGACTGTGACGTAATTCAGGCTGATGGCGGCACCCGTACTGCAGCGATTACTGGTGCTGCGGTGGCTTTGGTCGATGCCATGAACGTCTTGCTGGAAAGAAAGAAAATCAAACATGATCCATTAAAAGGTTTGGTGGCTGCGGTTTCTGTGGGTATTTTCAAAGATGAAGTATTACTGGATCTTTGCTATGAAGAAGATTCAAACTGTCAAACCGATTTGAACGTGGT
The DNA here is from genome assembly GCF_013417155.1 of Acinetobacter sp. YH16052. Lineage (GTDB taxonomy): Bacteria > Pseudomonadota > Gammaproteobacteria > Pseudomonadales > Moraxellaceae > Acinetobacter. The sequence continues at coordinate 23,496 of NZ_VPEO01000007.1, forward strand.
GATGACTCAGGCCGGTGAATTTATTGAAATTCAAGGCACTGCAGAAGATAAGCCATTTACCCGTGCACAATCGAATGCCATGCTGGAAATGGCCGAAAAAGGTATTCAGGAACTGGTGAAGAAACAGCAAGAAGCTTTAGGCTGGTAATTCATCCCATGCTGATAAACGCATCTCCGGATGCGTTTTTTTATGCTTAAAATTTCACTCTGCACCTGTATTCAAAAACTGCACCACAAAGCTTCATCACAAAAAGCCGACATGAATTGGCTATATCTGCACCGGTTTTGCATCGATATTGGATCAGGCGAGATCACAATGAGGAATACGACATGAAACAGTGGCTTTGTGCACTTTCATTGCTGGGCGTGTTTGGATTAACTGCCTGTGACTGGGGTAATAATCGTGAAGATGACGAGCGTTCAGTATTAAATCAGGATCGTGATGAGGATAACGGAAGATATAACGACCGTGATGGTGACGATGATGACCGCGATCGTCGAGGTAATCGGGACGACGACGATGATTAAGGTCTAAAATAGAAAATTGAGCAAAATATGCGCAAAAAAATTTTCTAAAAATAAAAAAAGGGTGCTTCGCACCCTCTACGGTCATCTATCCCATTTAGGCTTAAGCATTGAAACGCATCGACAGATCAATGGCTTTGACATCTTTGGTCAGCACACCCATGGAAATATAATCTACGCCGGTACTCGCGACTTCACGTAAATTATCAATGGTGATATTACCAGAGGCTTCCAGTTTGCAGCGACCAGCTACATGTTTCACCGCATCGATCATTTGCTGCTGACTGAAATTATCCAGCATCACAATATCGGCATGGGCTTCCAGCGCCTGATTCAGCTCATCCCAGGTTTCCACTTCAACTTCGACAGGCTTACCCGGTGCAATTTGATGGGCCTTGGCAATCGCCTGCGCAATGCCACCCGCTGCCATAATATGATTTTCTTTAATCAAGAAGGCATCAAACAGGCCCAAACGGTGATTCTGGCCACCGCCAATGGCCACGGCATATTTTTGTGCGATACGCAGACCCGGAAGCGTTTTACGAGTATCTAATAATTTGGTGTTTAAACCTTGCAACTGTTTGACATAGTGGGCGGTTTTAGTCGCAACCGCAGACAGCGTCTGGACAAAGTTTAGCGCAGGACGCTCCACGGTGAGTAAGCTACGTGCAGATCCGGCCAGTTTTAAAAATGCTTGATTGGCTTGAACATGATCGCCATCATTTTTCAGCCAGATCACTTCAATACTTGGATCATAGGCCTGAATCAAGGCATTTACCCAAGGCTGGCCGGCCAAAACCATGTCTTCACGGCTAATGATAGTGGCAGTGGCCTGTTCATCTTCAGGAGTCAGCAGGGCGGTAATATCGCCTTCACCGATATCTTCTGAAAGTGCTTGTTGAATATTGATCTGAATGGACTGGTCTAGCAAAGCTTGAGATATGCGCATGAGTATTTCCGTATCTTTTTTAAGCCGTGAAAATTGCGCCTTATCTTAGCACCGTTACATAAAAGATGAGCGATTTTTCATCCTGTTTGCCGGGATGAATTGAGATTTATCCTTGAAAGTTTTAGCATGAAGCCGGCTGCAATGCTGATCTTGCAGATTTTATTTTTGGGGAGAACGGTTTTATGCAACAGGCAGCTGAGTTTCAGGTCAAGGACGGGCAACTAATCGGTGCACGTCAAATCCCGTCTCCCAATTTTAATCAGCGGCCAGAACAGACCGAGATTCAATTGCTGGTGATTCATAATATCAGCCTGCCACCTTCCCAGTTTGGCGGCGGTTATATTGAACAGTTTTTTCAGAACCAGCTGGATTGGTCAGTACATCCCTATTTTCAAACCATTGAAGGGATGCAGGTGTCGACCCATCTGCTAATTTTAAGAACGGGAGAAGTACTGCAATTTGTTAATTTCAATGACCGTGCCTGGCATGCCGGCCGCTCGACCTATTTGGGCAAAAAAGAATGTAATGATTATTCGATCGGGATCGAGCTGGAAGGCAGTGACGATTTGCCTTTTGCAACCGCACAGTATGAAGCCCTGGTCAAAGTGGCTGCCTGTTTGCAAGATTATTATCCTAAAATTCAGCAGCATATTGCCGGACATTCGGATATTGCACCGGGCCGCAAGACCGATCCGGGACCATATTTTAACTGGGCTGATTTTCGTACACAGCTACAGCATTATAAAAACACCTCAAGCTCGCTTGAGCGATGAAATTAAGCAATGAACTTCTGATAAAAGTTTCATTACAATAGCCACAAATTTATATATTAGGTGAATAGGATGGCGCTTTGGCGTTCGACCGTCATTGTCAGTGCGATGACCATGTTGTCACGCGTACTGGGATTGGTTCGAGACATTGTTTTACTGAATGTCTTTGGTGCTGGTAAAGACTTCGATACCTTCGTAGTCGCATTTCGTATTCCAAACTTTTTCAGGCGTTTATTTGCCGAAGGCGCATTTTCACAGGCATTTATTCCGGTACTGACTGAATATAAAACCAGTCGCACGCATACCGAAGTCCAGATCCTGATTAGCCGGGTGTTTGGCTGTCTGGCCACGGTCATGACCACGCTTACCATGGTCGCGATCATTGCTGCGCCATTGATTATGTATATCTATGCGCCCGGTTTCCATAGCGATCCTGAAAAGTTCGCTCTGGCGACCGACATGTTCCGCCTGACCATTCCTTATTTGTTGTTCATGTCACTGACGGCTTTTGCCAGCAGTATTCTGAACAGTTATGGCTCTTTTAGTACCCCGGCATTTGCGCCGGTCTTGCTGAATGTGGCGATGATTGCCGGGGCGCTCTGGCTTACGCCTTATATGGCCGAGCCGATTATGGCGCTGGGCTGGGCTGTGATCATTGCCGGTATTTTACAGCTGGCGATCCAAATTCCTGAATTGTGGCGTAAAAATCTGCTGATTCCACCGAAAATTGACTTCAAGCATGAAGGCGTTGATCGCATCATGAAGTTGATGCTGCCGGCATTATTTGGTGTATCTGTCACGCAAATTAACTTGCTGTTAAATACCATCTGGGCCTCATTCATGCAGGATGGTTCGGTGTCCTGGCTGTACAGTGCCGAACGTATGACCGAATTGCCGCTGGGTCTGATCGGTGTTGCAATTGGTACCGTGATTTTGCCGTCCTTATCGGCACGGCATACTGAGCAAAATCCGGAAAAATTCCGTGGCATGATGGACTGGGCAGCCAAAGTTATTGTGATGGCAGGCCTACCCGCCAGTATTGCACTGTTTATGCTGTCGACCCCGATCATTCAGGCCCTGTTTGAACGTGGCCAGTTCACCTTTGAAGATACCCAGATGACGGCTTTGGCGCTGCAATGTATGAGCGGTGGTGTGATTGCCTTTATGTTGATTAAAGTCTTTGCACCCGGTTTTTATGCAAAGCAGGATACCAGAACCCCGGTGCGTGTCGGTCTGATGGCTGTGGCAGCCAATGCGATTCTGAACGTGATTTTTATCGGTTTCTTTAAGCTGATTGACTGGGAAGCGGAGCATATGGCCCTTGCGCTGGCATCAACGGGTTCAGCGATGGTCAATGCCGGTTTGCTTTATTATTATCTGCATAAGCGTGATATTTTCCGTTTTGGCGCACACTGGAAAAAAATCTTCTTGCAATTCATGTTTGCTAATGTGGTGATGATTGCGGCTCTGGCCTATGCCCTGAGCTGGTATAACGCAGATGTATCACAATGGATGCGTGTGGTAGAAGTATTGATCTTATGTGTTGTCGGTGTGGTAGCGTATGTTGCAGCCTTGCTGGTGGCAGGTTTTAGACCACGTCATTTAAAGCTTTAAGTTCATCTTAAAAGAAGTATTTTTGATCAAAACAGATCATTAAAATACCCATAAAAAAACAAGAGCCAGAAGGCTCTTGTTTTTTTTGAAAGCTAATACTTGCTTTGAAAAGGTCTAGCGTAAATCTAGACCTTGCCGCGCGAAAGAAAACCAACGATCGCAAGAATCACCGCAATTACCAACAAGATAATCGCAAAATCCTTAGACAAGCCTGCGACGCCACCGAAACCAAGTAGACTCGCAATTAATGCAATAACAGCAAAAATAATAGCCCAGCGAAACATATATATTCTCCATGTGTTTTTATTTTCAAATTTAGTATAGAAATAAACGATTCCAGCGACTGTTAGTGTTGTGTTGATGAACTGTCTCTGATTTAACAATAGTTTACGTGATAACAATAAAAATTTGAGACAGTAGGTCTGCAGGGTTCTGGCTGTTATAATCAGCTGATTTTTGAATATTCCGGCCCGATCATGAGCGATACTTTACGTCCCGAATTCTGGAAAAACTATTCACTTGCTGAACTGACGCAAGTCGAGTGGGAGGCCTTATGTGATGGTTGTGGGTTGTGTTGTCTGATTAAACTGGAAGATGAAGATACTCAGGAAGTCGCCTATACCAAAGTGGCATGTAAGCTGCTGGATTGTAGCACTGCACGTTGCTCCAATTATCCAGATCGCTTGCAGTATGTGCCTGACTGTATTCAGCTTACGCCAGAGAAGCTGGAAACGATTCACTGGTTGCCTTCGAGTTGTGCCTATCGCCGGGTAGAGCAGGGCAAAAGCCTGCCATCCTGGCATTATCTGATTAGCGGTTCACGAGAAAGCGTGATTCAGGCACGCAAGTCGGCAGCAGGGCGCTGCCTGAGTGAAGCAGATATTCATCAAGACGACATTGAAGATTATATCGTACGCTGGGTGCGTTGAATCTGCCTGCGTGATTCGTTTATTGATCTGCCGGATGGAGTAGAGCCTGGGCCGAAGCACCGGCCATCGGACGATAGAAATAGAAGCCTTGTCCAATCTGACAGTCACAATGGATCAGGGTATCCAGCTGTTCTGTATTCTCAATCCCTTCCACCAGAACATCCAGTGCAATACTGGAGCCAATCTGAGTAATGGCTTTGACAATAGCCAGGGCAGATGGGTCACTGTTCATGCGCTCTACAAAGTTTCGGTCAATCTTGATGCAATCGACCGGATAGTCCTGCAAGCGGGTCAGCGAAGAATGTCCGGTGCCGAAATCATCCAGTGAGATCTGGATTCCGGCCTGTTTCAGCAGGTTCAGGGCACGGACCACATAATTGGCGCCATGTTCGGACAGGCTCTGTTCGGTAATTTCCAGTTCAACTTTGTGGGCCGGAATATCGAAATTGGACAGGTTTGCCAACAGTTTTTCGGCATAGTCATCGCGCAGGAATTCAACTGGTGCAGCATTGATTGAAATCGGTAACAGATCCAGACCTTGTGCCTGCCAGCGGCTCATATCTGCAAAGACTTTTAGCTGCATGGTCTCACTGATGCGTGAGGCCAGCTCATAGTCCTGAAAGGCACCAAAAATTTCGGAAGGTAACTGAATGTTCTGATTCTGATCTTGCCAGCGTAATAGCGCTTCAAAACCGATCACTGCACCATCAGAAAGACGGACCTTAGGCTGGTAATAGGGAATGATCTGATCGGCGAGAATAATCTTGCGTGCCAGAGTCAGCTGCTTGGTCATATTTTCCAATGACCCGCACATTTCCTGATTAAACATGCGGATGCCACCACGACCACTATTTTTCAGGTCATTTAAGGCGATATCGGCACACTTCAGCAGATTCGAGGTATTTAAGGCATCACGTGGATAGATGGCACAGCCTATACTCATGGCACTGCTGATGCTATTGCCGACATAATTGATGGGCTGATCCAGCTGGGCATAGGCCATTTGCGCCGTTGCCAGCAGCTGTTCTTCACTTTCCAAATTTTTGACCAGTACGGCAAATTCATCGCCACCCAAACGGGCGATGATGGTATTTGGCCCGAAGCAGGTCTGGAAACGTTTGCCCAAGACATGTAACAGATGATCGCCGGCAATATGGCCCAAGGTATCATTGATATGCCGGAAATAATCCAGATCAATCAGCAGTAAACCCGCCATGGTCTGCTGTTGTTTGGCCTTTAACAGTACCTGTTTAAAGGTTTTATAGAAGGTACTGCGATTATACAGGCCAGTCAGTTCATCACGTTTAACTACTTCTTTTAAACGGGTTTCTGCGATTTTTTGCTGACTAATATTGCGTGATACACAGAGAATATTTTGGGTAATATTCTGCTGATCCAGAATCGGGGTGAGCAGATGATCCCAATATTGGATTGGTTGATCTTTAATCTGAACTTTGCTGGAAAAACGACTGTTTAAGCCTTGGGCAGCCTGTTTCAGAGCACGTTGCCCAGATTTTCGGGCTTCAGGGGTTAAGCGATTTAACCAGCACAATGAACGGTCTTGATTTTGTCCTGCGGTCTCATTTGCTTGTGCCAGACAGCCAGAGTTAGTATGCCGAATCTCACCTTCAGGACTGATAATGCTAATGCAGTCTGCGCTAGCATCCAGCATGTTTTCCTGAGTTGAAACAATTTGAGAAAGCTGTTGCTGGATTTCAAAATAATCATGCACATCGGTCAGGGAAACGGCCCATTGCAGCAAATGTTCAGGTTCATGATGAAATTTTACCGCCAGGCTACACATGCGATAATGGGTATCACTGCGTTTAATCCGGCACTGGGTTTCAAAATTCTGATGCTGATCCAGCGCAGCATGCCACTGCGCTAAAAATAGCTGCAAGTCCTCGGTATGAATAAAACTCTGCCATTGCAGATGGCCCTGTTCATTCAGGTTCATGCCAAGATAATCAGTCATGGCATCGTTAAAATATTGCAGATGTTTTTTGTTGCTGACCCACAAGGGTTGCGGTAAGGCATCGATCAGATTTTTTAACAAAACCGATTCAGACAAGTGAGCGTGGGGTGCAATCAGTGATGATGACGTCAGTGGCTTAGACCGACTCACAGCTCCCTGTTCAAATTTATCATGCTTCATGCATTCACCACTACAACCCAAAAGTGCCCAAGGGGCGAGATAAGTTTCTTTTAATTAGAATAAACAATATGAAAATTACACTGTAATTAATTCACAATTAATCATGTTCAAATTATTCGCCTTTATAGAGATTAATTCATTCAGAATTAAAAAAATAGAGGATATATCCATAAATTAATTTTTTATGCTTGATGTTTGCATTCTTGGAATCAAAACTGCTGGTGTTAGAATGAGATCAGAATTTAGTTTGAGCCAATAATAACATGTCAGATAGTCATATCCCGCTTCCAGAACGCTTACGGCCACGCGACCTTACACAGATTATCGGGCAGGAACATTTGCTGGGTGAGCAGGCGCCCTTACGCCAGATGATTGATCAGGGGCATCTACCTTCGATCATTTTCTGGGGACCTCCCGGAGTCGGAAAAACCACCATTGCCTTACTGCTGGCTCAAGCGGTAGACCGGCCTTTTATCAGCCTGTCTGCACTGAATACCGGCGTGAAAGAGCTGCGTGAAATCATTGCAGAAGGTGGCGATTTGCTGACGCCAGTGGTGTTTATTGACGAAATTCATCGCTTTAATAAATCCCAGCAGGACGCTTTATTAAATGCGGTCGAGAAAGGGAAAATTACCTTAATTGGTGCTACCACGGAAAACCCGTCTTTTGAAGTGAATAGTGCCTTATTGTCACGTTGTCAGGTGTATAGCCTGAATGCATTGAGCGCTGAATCGATTCAGACTTTGTTGACACAAGCCTTGCAAAATGATTCTTTCTTGCAGGAAAGACATATCCTGATTGAAGAATTTGATGCCCTGATCCAGTTCGCAGCAGGAGATGCCCGTAAGGCACTAAATTTACTGGATCTGATCGCCAGTACCTTTGAAGCGGATATGGAAAATATCATCACCAATGCAGTCGTGGTGAAAGTCGCACAGCAGAATATCGCCCGTTATGACAAGTCCGGTGAGCAGCACTATGATCTGGTCTCGGCCTTTATCAAGTCGATTCGCGGCAGTGATCCGGATGCAGCCCTGTACTGGATGGCACGCATGCTCAAAGGCGGTGAAGATCCGGTGTTTATTGCACGGCGTATGCTGATTGCCGCATCTGAAGATATCGGCAACTCGAATCCGAATGCTTTGCTGTTGGCAGGGGAATGTTTCCGTTCGGTGCAGGCCGTGGGAATGCCAGAATGCCGGATTATTTTGGGGCAATGTGCAGTTTATCTGGCGACCAGTGCTAAAAGTAACAGTACCTATCTGGCGATTAACAAGGCGATGGAACTCGCAGATAAAACTTCAAATTTGCCAGTGCCTTTGCATTTAAGAAATGCGCCAACCAAGCTGATGAAAGAGCAGGGCTATGGCGTGGATTATCTGTATCCGCATAATTATCCTGAGCATTTTGTGCTACAGGAATATATGCCGCCAGAACTGAAGGATACCAAACTGTATGAATCAGCACGTAATAAACGTGAAGTTGAAGGGGAGCGTTTACAGCAACGCCGTTGGCAACAGCAACAACAGCAGCAATAAAGCTGGGTATCCCAACTAATTGAACAGATTAAAAAAAAAGCCCAATTCAAGGCGAATTGGGCTGAAAGTAGGATGTTTTTGAGGGAGATAACATCCTAGAGGGTAGAGGAGAAATTTGGTCGGAAAATATGGAGTAAAGTGCGTCAACTCACTGATTTGCCTGGTATGTGATAATATTAATGCATGTAGTTTTTGATGTAAAAACGATCATTTTAATAATAAAAATTTATTTTTCCGATTAAAAGCCGGAAATAAAAAACCGAGCTAAAAAGCTCGGTTTTTTCGAATCTGCGCATTCACAGATTAGATGTTGTCTAGATTGATACCTAAACGGCCAGCTACTTCTTCATAGGCTTCAACTACGCCGCCTAAACCTTGACGGAAACGGTCTTTATCTAGTTTTTTCTTGGTGTCTTTGTCCCATAGACGGCAACCGTCTGGAGAGAATTCATCACCAAGTACGATACGGTCGTGGAACACGCCGAATTCAAGCTTAAAATCAACCAGAATCATATTCCCTGCGTCAAACAATGCTTTAAGCACGTCGTTCACTTGGTAAGTCAATTCTTTCATTTTCGCCAATTGTTCAGCAGTTGCCCAACCTAAAGCAATGGCTTGTGACTCATTGACCATTGGATCACCAAGCGCATCATCTTTAAAGAACAATTCAAATGTTGGAGGAGTCAGTTCCTTGCCTTCTTCCACACCCAGGCGGCGGCATAAAGAACCTGCTGCATAGTTACGGATCACACATTCAACCGGGATCATATCCAGTTTTTTTACCAGCACTTCATTTGGAGTCAATAGCTTTTCAAAGTGGGTCTCAATTCCCGCTTCTGCCAGTTTTTCCATAATGAAGGCGTTAAAACGGTTGTTCACCTTGCCTTTACGATCTAGTTGCTCAATTTTTTCGCCATTGAATGCTGAGGCATCATCGCGAAAGACTAAAATCAGATGGTCTGAACTGTCTGTGGTGTAGACAGATTTCGCTTTACCAGTATAGAGCAAGGTTTGTTTTAACATGAGGGAACCTTTTACAAAAAAAATGCCTAGAAATGTCTAGGCTGGCCAATTTTGGTAAATCTGGTTGAGCAGTTCTGCAGCTTTTTCACGGTCGGCAAAACTGTTATCGGCATTGAACACAGCGAGGTTATTACTTGAACCGACAGAAGATAATCTTAATACATAGATCTGCTGATCAACCTTAATCGTGACTTCATAACGATTTTTGCTCTGCGCAACGATGCTATGATTCAGACTGCTGAGGGTGGCAAGTGTATATTGCCAAATTGTAGCAGAATTTCCCTCAATTTTAAGCAGCGGATTAAGATTTCCGTCAGTGACCAACTGTGGTCGACCCACCGTATTGGTTTCGGTTAGATCAGCTGTATTTGAGTTTTCAGTCTGGGCTTGTGGGCGTGGCAAGGCAAAACGGTTGCCACGCTGGTTTTCAAGCTTCGGTGCATGTTCAATTGCAAGTGGATCAACTATTGGAGCAGGATACAATGGCGTTGCAGGACGAACCATGGCGCCTTCAGGATATTGTAAAGCTTCCAGGGTAGTAGTCTCTTTATAGTCTAAAGTGCCGTTATTAAAGGCCATTGAACTACAACCTGCCAAACTGAATACTGAAAGTGTAAGGCTAAGTCCTAAACGTAATTGCATAATCTTGTGCTCTTTTATTTAATAACGCCTGCTTCGACCAGTGCTTCATGAAGCGGAGCGCGATATTGTTCTGCAAGTGGTGTTAATGGAAGGCGAATACCTGTACCAATTAAGCCCATGTCATGGAGTGCCCATTTCACAGGAATTGGGTTCGATTCGCAAAATAAAATATTGTGTAAATTTGCAACCTGAGCATTTAGCTGTTCAGCTGTGGCTGCATCACCAGCAATGGCAGCGGCACACACTTCGCTCATGGCTTTCGGAGCCACGTTTGCCGTGACCGAGATATTACCTTTGGCGCCATGTCCGATCAGTTGATATGCAGTCGCATCATCACCCGAATAAACAGTCATATCTTTGCCTACAAGGCCTTGTAGCAATTCAGTACCGCGCGGCACATCGCCAGTCGCATCTTTAATACCGATAATTTGTGGAATATCCGCCAGACGAATCACGGTTTCATTGGCCATATCTACACCGGTACGGCCTGGAACATTATAAAGAATTTGAGGAAGATCAACAGCTTCAGCAATCGCTTTATAATGTTGGTATAAGCCTTCCTGAGTCGGTTTATTGTAATATGGCGTTACCAGTAAAGCGGCATCTGCCCCCAGCTCTTTGGCTTCGCGGGTCAGTTCGATCGCTTCACGGGTCGAGTTCGCACCTGTGCCGGCAATAATAGGAATACGTTTGTTGGCCACACGAATGATTTCTTTGATCACCTGGGTGTGTTCACTCATGCTGAGAGTAGAGGCTTCGCCTGTCGTTCCAACGGCAACAATACTGTTGGTGCCCTCTGCAATATGCCATTCAACCAGCTTCTCGAGACCCTTCCAATCTACGCTGCCATCTTCAAACATAGGGGTGACGATTGCGACTATGGAACCTTGAATGGTCTGTGCTTGCTGAGTCATTTTAAAAAACTATCCTATTTGTCCATCCGAAAGGAATGAGAAAACATAAATTGGGATGGATTTGTATTTTGATTTATAGCAAATTCAATAGATTTGCATTGAATTGAATATTGCTTATGCAAATTATGACTGATCAAACGCATAAGAACAATATGCTTTAGTAAAAGCTACTGAATTCTTTATACAAAGCCTTTTGGAAACAATCAAGTAATAAATAAGATGATTTATAAAGCAAAATCCTGAGACCAAAGTTATGTCTTCAGTCTAGACAAAGGAGGATATTGCCCCAAATGAACCCAATAATGATAAGGCTTGTGCAAAAAAATCAGCTGAAAACTGCGATTTTTATGCCTTTTGATTTTTAATTAATAGTTATATTGGATAAATTGAGACCTCGTACATCTTGATCGTACTCTCGTACCAAAACAAATAAAGCCAAAAACGACTAAGACTAATCTCTTTTAAATATCAATAAATTGAAAGGTTTTTTTCTTATCGGTTAATTTTTTAACTTGATGTATAAGCCTTAAAGTTTAAGTCTTGAACTTTAGGGTGTTCTGATTAAGTGTTTTTGCGACTTTATCAGTCAGCATCCGCAATTCATTTACTTCAGCTCCTTTGGGAATATCCAAGCAAAACGTTCAACTTATTGATAGTTATTTCTGCAATCAGGCTCATAGATGATGGCTGTCTTTTGTAACGCTGATTGAACAAGGATAATCCAATGGAAAAATCAGACAATAAGCATGCTATCGTCACGGTCGCGATCTGTTTTCTGATTGCGGTGATTGAAGGCTTAGATATTCAGGCAGCCGGAATTGCTGCTGCAGGTATTCGTGAGCATTTTGGTCTCGATAGTTCCCAGTTGGGTGTGTTTTTTAGTGCAGGGATTCTGGGTTTATTACCGGGTGCACTGGTTGGTGGTCGATTTGCGGACCGCATTGGCCGTAAGAAAGTCTTGATCTGGTCAACAGCAATATTTGCTGTATTTACCTTATGTACGGTTTGGGTCAATAGCTTTAACAGCTTGCTGGCAGTGCGTTTCTTGGCTGGAGCAGGTCTGGGCGGCGCAATGCCGATTCTGATCACACTCGCCTCTGAAGCTGTGTCTCCACAAAATCGTGGTCGTGCAGTGGGCTTGATGTACTGTGGCATGCCAGTTGGTGCAGCAATTTTATCTTTAATTGCGGCGACTGAATTTGGCGCCAACTGGAAAAATGTTTTCTATCTCGGTGGCCTGTTACCGATTTTTGCCATTCCGCTGATGATGCTATTTTTGCCTGAATCGAAGGAATACCTGAAAGCACAGAATAAAACGGCTGCAGAGCTTGCTGTTGCACCGCAGGGTTCATTCAAGGACCTGTTTAATTCGGACAACCTGTTACGTACGCTATGTATCTGGGTGAGCTACTTCTTTACCTTGATGGTGGTTTACATCATGTTGAGCTGGTTGCCATCATTGTTTATGGAACTTGGCTTCACACGTAAGGATGGTTCAACCGCACAGTTCTACTTCATGGTGACAGCGACGATTGGTACGATTATTTTGGGTATGCTGACCGACCGCTGGAAGAAAGCCTATGTGATCCTGTTGATGTACGGCGGTATTCTGGCAGGTCTACTGGCGCTGAATGGTGCAAGCTCGCTGAACCAGATGTATATGGCAGCAGCATTGGCCGGTGCCTTCGTGATTGGCTGTCAGGGTGTACTGTATGCCTTCGGTAGTATCGTTTATCCGACAGAAGTGCGTGGTACTGGTGTTGGTGTTGCATCTGCAGTTGGCCGTATCGGTGCCATGCTGGGGCCAGTCATTGCCGGTCAGTTATTGACAGCAGGTTTCGGTGCTGCGGGGGTCATTACTGCTGCGATCCCATGTATCATCATCTCTGCATTATGTATGCTGTTCCTGGTGAACCGCACTAAAGTGTAAGGTTCAACGATTTAAAAAAGCCTGCTCTTGCAGGCTTTTTTATTTTCAGAATTTAAGAATTAAATACACTGTTTTATTATTAAAAAGACTCATCACTTTATCTTAAAACTTATTTTTTTTTGCAGAGATCTAGCTTGATACAAGCCCGGAACTCATCTCATATTTATCAAAAAATAAGGGGTCTCTTGATCTGCTCATATAAGGATGCTCAGAATGCACAGTCATACCATTTTTAGCAGCAGGGCTAAAAATTCTGGGATATTTTGCGCTATGCTTGGACATAAATCGAGATTTCAATGGATGAAAACAGATGCAGAATAATGTTGCTTTACTGGTCGTAGACGTACAAAGAGGATTTACCCCGGGAGGCAATCTGGCTGTAGCCAATGCTGACCAGATTATTCCAAATATTAATCTATTGGGGCAGCATTTTAAGCATATTATCCTGACCCAAGACTGGCATCCGGACAACCATATTTCTTTTGCAGACAACCACCCCGGCAAAGTAGCCTATGACAGCATTCAGCTGGATTATGGCACTCAGGTCTTATGGCCAAAGCATTGTGTGCAAGGGACACGCGATGCCGAACTGCATCCGGATTTAAATTTACCGCAAGCACAACTCATCATTCGCAAGGGTTTTCATTCCCAGATCGACAGTTACTCGGCCTTTATGGAAGCTGACCAGAAAACCCCGACGGGTCTTGCTGGCTATCTGCGTGAACGTGGGATTGATACCGTATTTGTGGTCGGGATTGCTACGGACTTTTGTGTGGCCTGGACTGCAATCGATGCCTGCAAACTGGGCTTTAAAACCTATGTGATTGCCGATGCCACCAAGGGCATTGACCTGAATGGTTCCTTGCAACATGCCTGGCAGGATATGCTGTCGCATGGCGTGAAACGTATCTATGTCAAAGATATTGTTCAAGCAGCTTAACACTGGATAGGGATAGAACTTAATATCCCTTTGATCTTATTTATATTTGAATATAAAAATTCAGGCATCAACGGGTGCCTGTTTTATCTTGCTTTTTCTCCCTTAATGTCACCTGGATGAAACCCATGTCAGCCTTGCTCCAGTTTAGCCAATTTGTCCAAAAAACCTTTGCTTTATGGGTGCTGCTTTTTTCCGGCATTGCCTTGATGATCCCTGAAATTTTTGTCTGGTTACGGGCTTATATTCCGTGGATGTTGGGCATCATCATGTTCGGCATGGGCATGACCATGACCGTCGGAGATTTTAAAAGTGTCTTGCAAAGTCCGAAGGCAGTAGCGATTGGCGTCGTCGCCCAGTTTATGGTGATGCCGGGTTTGGCCTTTTTGCTGTGCAAGCTGTTCCAGCTGCCACCAGAGATTGCCATCGGGGTAATCTTGGTGGGTTGCTGTCCGGGCGGAACTGCATCCAATGTGATTACCTATATGGCCAAGGGCAATACTGCCTTGTCTGTCGCCTGTACCTCGGTTTCTACGTTACTGGCGCCCATTCTAACTCCGGCCATTTTCTACTTGTTGGCCAGTCAGTGGATTGAGATCAATGCCTGGTCGATGCTGGTGTCGATCTTACAGGTGGTGTTATTCCCAATTATTCTGGGCTTAATCGTACGGGCGCTACTCAAGCAAAAAGTCACGGCCTATATTCAGGTCATGCCGTTGATTTCTGTGATTGCGATTGTGGCAATTGTCGCGGCGATTATTGCCGGCAGTAAAGCCCAGATTCTGGAGTCTGGGTTAATGATTTTAGGAATCGTGGCCTTACACAATGGTATGGGCTATTTACTGGGTTATTGGGCCAGCCGTATATTTCACTTGGCAGAAATAGACTGTCGTGCAGTCTCCATTGAAGTGGGAATGCAGAATTCTGGTCTGGGTGTGGCCTTGGCGGCAACCCATTTTTCCGCATCACCACTTACCGCTTTACCAAGTGCCATTTTCAGTCTGTGGCATAATATTTCAGGGCCAGCTTTAGCCACTTATTGGGCTGCCAGACAAACTGAAAAAACAGACACCTAATTGCAGTTTGAGGACAGCGCACAACAAGCCAGAGCATGATGTTTTATAATTTTAAAAATTAAAATATTAATTTATATGGATTTATCGAGCTTTGTAACATAAGTGTCATGAAGTCTGCCTAAGATCGCCCCTCAATGATGTGAAACAACAGACTGTAATCAGCAGCATTGAGAGGGCATGGAACAATTTCAGCATTCGTCAGCGACCTATTTTAATCGGGAACTTTCCTTATTTGAATTTCAGCGTCGTGTCTTGGCACAAGCACTCGATCCGAATTTACCGATTTTAGAGCGCTTAAACTTCCTGATTATTTTTTCCCGTAACCTGGATGAGTTCTTTGAAATCAGGATTGCCGGGTTGATGAAACAGCAAGACCTGAATGCGACTACCCGGACGCCTGATGCTGTACCCACCGAGCTGATTCTACAAGAACTGTCCCAGTCCATTCATGCCACAGTTAACAAGCAGTATGAGGTGCTGAATCATGCGATTTTGCCTGAACTTCAGGCGCAGGGTATCCAGTTTCTTCAATATCAGGATCTTCTGGAAAAAAACAAGGCGTGGATTGCAGCCTTTTTTGCCAAAGAAGTACAACCGGTACTGACCCCGATCAGCCTGGATCCTTCACATCCTTTTCCACGTTTGGTGAATAAAAGTCTGAACTTTATTATCAGCCTAGAAGGTAAAGATGCCTTTGGCCGTGAAATCGAGATGGCGATTGTGCCAGCACCACGTTCCTTACCGTGCCTGATTAAAATTCCGGAAGATGTCACCGGAAACAATACCACCCAGATTTTTCTGACCGCTATCATCCAGCAGCATATCAGTGATTTGTTTCCCGGCATGAAAGCGACCGGATGTTATGCCTTTCGGGTTACCCGCAATGCCGATCTGGTATTGTCGGAAGATGTTGACGATCTGGCCGTGGCCTTAAAAGATGAACTGTGTTCGCGCCGCTTTGGTCGTGCAGTACGTCTGGAAATTGAAAATGACTGTCCACAGAACATCATCGATTATTTACTAGATGAATTTGATCTGACGGAACAGGAACTGTACCGGATAGATGGACCGATCAATTTGTCCCGCCTGAGTACCAGCTTTGAGCGTCCGGAATTAAAGTATCCGTATTTTAGTCCAGTCATTCCCAAAATTTTCCGTAAACAGAAAAGTATTTTTGAAATTTTGAAGGCACAGGATGTGCTGCTACATCATCCTTTTGATTCATTCCAGCCGGTGATTACTTTGCTGCGCGAAGCGGCCAAGGATCCGGCGGTGCTGGCGATCAAGCAGACGCTGTACCGCAGTGGTCCGGATTCGGAAATTGTTCAGGTGCTGGCAGAAGCCGCACGGAATGGCAAGGAAGTCACAGCCGTGATTGAACTGCGGGCGCGTTTTGATGAAGAATCTAACATCATGGTGGCCAATATCCTGCAAGAAGCCGGTGCGGTCGTGGTCTATGGCATTGTCGGTTATAAAACCCATGCCAAAATGATTCTGATTGTCCGGCGTGAAAATCAGGAATTACTGCGTTATGCGCATCTGGGTACCGGAAACTATCATGCCGGTAATGCCCGCATGTACACCGATTATGGCCTGATGACCACACAGCCGGATATCTGTGAAGATGTGCACCGCATGTTCCAGGAACTGACTGGTATGGGGAAAATGGCCAAACTGAAAGCCTTGCTGCATGCACCGTTTACCCTGCATAGCGAATTGCTGAAACTGATTGAACAGGAAAAGGCATTTGCCCTGGCCGGCAGAGCCGCGCATATCATCATCAAAGTGAATGCGTTGACTGAACCGCAATTGATTGCTGCCCTCTATCAGGCGTCACAGGCCGGGGTGAAAATTGACCTCATTGTGCGTTCAATCTGCTGCCTGATTCCACAAGTCACCGGCCTGTCAGAAAATATTCAGGTACGTTCAATCGTTGGGCGTTTCCTGGAACATACCCGGGTCTATTATTTTGAGCATGGCGGCGCCAAGAAACTGTATTGTGCCAGTGCTGACTGGATGGGGCGCAACCTGTTTTCTAGGGTCGAAACCTGTTTCCCGGTGCTGGATCCAGAGCTGAAAAAACGGATTTATAAAGATGGTCTGATCAGCTATTTAAAAGACTGTCAAAATGCATGGGAGTTAGATGCCGATGGTCAGTGGCATAAAGTTCCCTGTCAGGATCCGGCCCAGCCTTATAATGCCCAGCAATATCTGCTGGAACAAAAACAGTTAAAAATTTAAAGGGTAGTCCAAGACACACTGGCGTATTTTTTATACCCATAAAAAAGCCGGATGTTGAATCCGGCTTTTTTAATTGCAACATTCAGGGATATTTATGAGGCTTTGGACTGTTTGGATTTTAGAATTTCGGTTCTAAAAGTCTGTGCCAGCTCGGCGCTTTCAGCATCCATCCCATTCACCACAAAAGCATGACGGGTCAGGACATTGGTTGGATTTGGCATGCTGACCAGCTGGAAGTGATCACTCACATCTTTCAGCAAGGTGTTCGGTACATGTAAGGCACTTTCTTTCGCGACCAGATGCTGAGTCAGGCGCTCAGCGGCCTGTACCGAGCTGAGCTGCATTTCCTCGACTTTAGAAGCAATCGCGCTGCGGGTTTGTAGCACAAAACGTTTTTCTTCACGATAGCGTTTATACAGGACTTCCGAAAGCAGCTGGAACACAGCACTGATCATGGTCAGGCAGGCCAGGGCATTCGGTTTGTCTGCCGCGATACTGATGGTGGCACCTTTTTCATCAAATTTATGTACGGTACAAATATCAGAACTATTCAACTTATAGCGTTGCACACAGAGTTCGGTGGCTTTATTCAGAAAAATCTGGCAAAGATTGAAATAAGGCACCGAAACGGTTTTATTCACGCTATCCAGTAACTGTTTTGGATCGTAGAACTGGATGTTTAAGCTCAGGCTATCGCTCTCCAGTACCGCCGGCTTATGTTCTTTTTCTTTGGCTTTGTTTTTCACTGCCTGTTGGGCCTGGGCAATCGCCAGTGCCGCATTATGCTTTTCCTGTTCCAATGCCTGGGTCAGGGTCTGAATCTCGAATTTCAGCCGCGATTCGTTATTGATGCGCGCCAGATATTCGGTGCGGCTTGGACGTGCCACAGCACGATAAGCGACCCAGAGCAGACCATGAATGATGAACGAGAACAGAATTGCCAGCCATTGTGTGCGCAGAATTTCACCAATACTTGGTTCAATCAGAGTGATTTCAATCACACCGACTTTTTTCTCATTTTGCAGCGCATCACGGACAAAAACTTCACCCTCGCGGGTTTTGGTCAGTCCGCCAGTGGCTAAAACCTGAGCTTTCGCATCTAGAATCCGGATGGAAGCGACACTTGGATTGGTGGCATAACGATTTGCCAGCAACGCCAGAGAAACGCGGTTGGGTGGTTCAAGCTCAGACAGGCTGTCTGTCACCAGTTGACTGGTGATCAGCTGTCCCTGATTGGCACGGTTTTCATTCAGTTGGTGAGTGGTTGCCAATACCAGTAAAAAGGTATGCAGAGCAAAACTTACAATCAATAGGCTAGCAAATAGCCCTTGTCTAGGCGCATTCAACGTAAACTTCCAAGGCAATTCTGTTCAATTTCGATTATGATTCTAACAATAGTTGTAGCTCAGACCCGAGTCAATTCATGCGAGAAATCATTCTTATATCATTCTTAGGACCTGACCAGCCTAATCAATTTACACGATTAATGCAGGTTTTGTCCGCCCATTCCTTACAGATTTTAGATGTAGGGCAAGCGGTTATTCATAATCAGTTAACCTTAGGTATTGTTGTAGCCTCTGAAGACCAGACAGCGACAGCATTAGCCATGAAGGAGATCCTGATTCTAGCACATGATATCGGGTTAACTGTGCGCTTTAAACCGATCTCTGCGACTGAATATGATCAGTGGGTCAAAGAGGGTGGACGCACACGTTATATCGTAACGGCATTGGCCCCTGAATTAAATGCCTCTCATCTGCAAGCCGTGACCCAGATTGTCTCGGGTCAGGGCTTTAATATTGAAACCGTGACCCGTCTGTCTGGCCGCCCCATTTTAGATGGCCAGAGCGCAGGGCCAAAACGTGCCTGTGTCCAGTTCGGTTTAAGTGGACAAATGCTAGATGCAGCTGCCATGCGTGCGGCCTGTCTCAGCCTGTCGAATGAACTGAATGTCGATGTTGCGGTGCAGGAAGATAATGCCTATCGCCGTAACCGCCGTCTGGTGTGCTTCGATATGGACTCGACCCTGATCGAGCAGGAAGTCATTGACGAACTGGCCATTGAAGCCGGTGTCGGTGAGCAGGTCGCAGAAATTACCGAACGTGCCATGCAAGGCGAGTTGGACTTCCAGCAAAGCTTCCGTGCGCGTGTGGCCTTATTGAAAGGTATGGATGCATCGGTACTTCCGAAAATTGCTGAGCGCCTGACCATCACCGAAGGGGCTGAACGCCTGATTTCGACTTTAAAAGCATTGGGTTACCGTACCGCAATTCTTTCTGGTGGTTTTCAGTATTTTGCGGAATATCTACAAACTAAACTGGATATTGATGAAGTGCATGCCAATGCGCTTGATGTGCAGGATGGGGTCGTTACTGGTGAAGTCAAAGGCCATATCGTCGATGGCGCACGCAAAGCACTCTTGCTCGGTGAAATCGCCCAAGAAATGGGAATTTCCCTAGAACAAACCATTGCAGTCGGTGATGGCGCCAATGACTTGCCAATGTTATCCATTGCAGGACTCGGTGTGGCTTTCCGTGCCAAACCTTTGGTACGTCAAAATGCCAATCAGGCAATTTCTAGCGTCGGTCTGGACGGTGTGCTGTATCTGCTCGGTGTACATGATAAAGACCTGAACCGTGCATAAGTACAGGCTTTGATTGATTTTAAACGCGACCTCCGGGTCGCGTTTTTTATTGCTTATGATGTGAGTTGCATAAGTGAGCGATGAAATTTGCCTACAAAAACATCGATCATCTTAAACGGAAAAATAATTTTTTAACTTAAAAAAACTACTGATAATTTTGTAATGACACGCCAACATTGGCGCAGTCATTGATCCACAAAAATGTGAAAAGCAAAAAATGTAATGACAATATAATATCGCGACAAAGTATGTCGTTAGGCTGGATGACAGGACTTTTTTTATGCAAAAAACTCAGCATAATGCAGGCATAGAGATACAAATCAACAGATTTCATTTTATTGATTTAACGAAATTCAATAGATAGAAGCGTTGCAATATCAAGCGGGAACTATCTATCTGGATGGAGGGGGTTATATGGTAACAGCGCATTTAGCAACGATTGTGGGCTTCAGTTTAGTCGCTGTAGCTGTGCTTGCTGTGTTCTTCTCGCCTTATCGTCGCTGGTTAAGCTTTATGGCGGCCGGGATGCTGGTATGGGGCCTGATCGAGGTGATTCGTGTAGGAACTCAAACTTGGTTTGAGCTACCAATGACGTATAGTTATCTGAGCGCGTTAACTGCGGTCATGATGGTGGTGACTGGCCTGTTGTTGCGTGAAGATCGTCGTGCTGAGCGTGCTTTGGCAAAACGCCGTTGCATCGAACATACGCCAGTGTATGAAGACGACCAGCAGCAGCTTTCAAGCCGTTAATTCTACAAGTTGTAATGAAAAAAATGCACCCACGGGTGCATTTTTCAGTTTGGAAATATGATACAAACTGCATAATCCACCTAGCCCAGAACTATGCTAGGATATTTGTCAATTTTCGTACAATTAGAATAGGCATCCTCCATGAAACTGTCGTCCATTCCTGTGTTAAAACTTCCTCTTATTGATATGAGTACAGATCCGCTGGACTTACTGGTCGCAGGTTTAGCTTTACGTATGAAGCAGTTGGCACGTACCAGCCCAAAATTCATTGAACTGGTACATGGGCGTCAATTCCGTATCCAGATTGGTACGGATGAAGGTATGGCACGTCAGATTATTGTGGATAACGGTCATATTGATACCGTTTCTGGTGATGCTGAAAAAGCTGATTTTGTGTTGCAGTTTGCTGACAGTGAGCAGGGTGTGAAGACCTTGGTCAAAGGTGACCCGACGGCATTTATGACCGGCATGCAAAGTGGCACCATTAAAATGGAAGGCGACTTTGGCCTGCTGGTTTGGTTTAACCAGGTGGCAAAAATGATTCCACCAAAATTGCCAAAGCCAGTCAAAGAAAAAGTGAAAATGGTACGTCAGTTTATTAAAGAAAAAACTGGTAAATAAGAAACTTCCGCTTAGTTCCCCCTCCTTTTTAAAGGAGGGGCTAGGGGAGGATTAAATAAAAAAAGCCCTCAAATATGAGGGCTTTTTGAATTCTGGAATAATTAAAACTTATTCAACTTCCAGATTAAACGTCACCGGCCCATCATTGACCAGATGCACTTTCATGTCGGCGGCAAAAATACCGGTTTGCACATGTTCAAACTGGCTTTGGGCATATTCTACCAGCTGCTCATAAAGTGCTTTAGCCTCGGCAGGCGGCATAGCGGGGCCAAAGTCTGGACGTAAACCCTTCTGGGTCTGTGCCATCAAGGTAAATTGTGAAACCAGCAATAAACCACCGTCGGCCTGGGCAACGTTCCAGCCCATTTTACCCTGTTCATCATCAAAGAAACGGTATTTCAATATCTTATCAATCAGCTTTTTGCCTTTTTCCAGATTGTCATCTTTACCTAAACCTAGAAAAACCAGAATTCCTTTTTCAATTTCCCCAGTGGTTTCACCCTCGACCACGACTTTAGCTTCTAAAACTCTTTGTAATAAGGCACGCATTTTACATATGGACTGCTAATGATAGATGGACGTGATTGTAGCAAAAATAAAATCTGGAGCAGTATGAGATGCTGTTTTTATGAACTTTAAATATCTGAAAATCAATTGATTAATTTTTTTAAATCCATTAAAACGATTGAATTAATAAAAATAATCTGTTTTATCTATTTATTGTGTTGGCGTATCTTAGCCCATGCAGGAAAGGTAATAAATTGAGAGATTTAGAAATGTTTAAGCGTTCATTACTGGTTGCAATGATTGCAACTGTCACAGCTGCACAAGCTGCTCCTTTAACTAAAGACAATGGCGCACCAGTCGGTGATAACCAGAACTCGATCACTGCGGGTCCAAATGGTTCAGTACTCCTTCAGGACGTTCAACTGGTACAAAAATTACAACGTTTTGGTCGTGAGCGTATTCCTGAGCGTGTCGTACATGCGCGTGGTACAGGGGCATATGGTGAATTCGTTGCGACCAAAGATCTATCTGATCTTACCCTCGCTTCGTTGTTCAAAGCGGGGACTAAAACTCCAGTTTTCCTACGTTTCTCTACCGTAATTCATGGTAAAGGTTCACCAGAAACTCTACGTGACCCACACGGTTTTGCATTGAAATTCTACACTCAAGAAGGTAACTGGGACTTGGTCGGTAACCAGACACCGGTATTCTTTATCCGTGATGCAATCAAGTTCCCGGACTTCATTCATGCCATGAAGCCAAGCCCAGTAACGAATGTCCAAGATGCTAACCGTGTGTTTGACTTCCTGTCGAGCCAGCCATGGGCAACCAACATGCTGACTTATGTGTATGGCAAGCAAGGTGTTCCAACTAGCTATCGTGAACAGGACGGTTTTGGTGTTCACGCTTACAAACTGTATAACGACAAAGGCGAATACAAGTACGTGAAATTCAACTTCCGCTCTAAACAGGGCGTGAAAGGCCTGAACGTGAAAGAAGCGGCTGAACAGCAGGGTAAAGATTTCAACCACTTGACCAATGATCTATATAACAACATCTATGCGGGTAATTTCCCGAAATGGGATCTATATATTCAGGTGATTGATCCTAAAGATCTAAACAGCTTTGATTTTGATCCGTTAGATCCAACCAAAATCTGGCCAACCAATCTGGTTCCAGAAACCAAAGTCGGTACTTTGACGCTGAACCGTATGCCAAAGAACTTCTTCAACGAGACTGAACAGTCGGCATTTGCACCAGGTAACCTGGTACCAGGTATCGAGCCATCAGAAGACCGTCTGTTACAAGGCCGTATCTTCTCTTATTCAGATACCCAAATGTACCGTTTAGGCGCGAATCACCAGCAAATTCCGGTGAACCGTCCAGTGGTAAATGTGAACAACAATAATCAGGATGGCTACATGAAT
Organism: Acinetobacter sp. YH16052; assembly: GCF_013417155.1. Taxonomy (GTDB): domain Bacteria; phylum Pseudomonadota; class Gammaproteobacteria; order Pseudomonadales; family Moraxellaceae; genus Acinetobacter. Next base: position 46,688 of record NZ_VPEO01000007.1, read on the forward strand.
ATCTCTGAGCGTGACTCGGATGTGAACTATGAGCCAAGCCGTAAAGAGCCAAAAGCTGCAACTGAAAAAGCACGTGCGGTACAAACACCATTATCTGGTCATGTACAGCAAATTGGTGTGAAAGAGCAAAACTTCAAGCAGGCAGGTGAGCTGTACCGTTCATACACGGCTAAAGAGAAAGATGACCTGATCATGAACCTTGCTGCTGACTTAGGTGCAGTGAAAGATTCAGAAACCAAGCACATCATGTTGTCTTACTTCTACAAGGCAGATGCTGACTACGGTACCCGCATGACCAAGGCAGTGAACGGTAACCTGGCGACTGTTAAAGCCAAAGCTGCAAAATTAAAAGACTAATCCCGATTGGTCTTGAGGAACTGGTGACTAGGGCATAGCGCATCACCTCCAAAAAGTCCTGTAATACTCCAAACCTTTCCTGCACCCTAGGGGGAGTTTTACAGGCACTCCGTTTTTCATCTCAACTCAGGACAATTCAGTCTTTCAAGACTTAAATTCCCTTTCGATTTCTGCTGGAGTTCATCATGAAAGTTATGTCATCTGTGTTTTTAGCCAGTATTCTCACGATAGGTTCCGCATTCGCAAACGTGACTGTCGCGAAGGATATCTCCCCCGCTAAAAGCGTGAACCATGTTCAGATGAACTCACAACAGGAATTGGTCGACCTGTTCTTTGCTGCGGCTAAAATTGGCAATAGCGAAGTTATCAACGAATTTTTAAAACACGGCTTTCCGGTCGATGTACGCAATAAAGACGGTTATACACCACTGATGATGGCGACTTATTATGGTCATCAGGATATTGTCGCCAGCTTGCTTAAACATGGTGCCGACCGCTGTGCTCGAGATAATCGAGGCAATACAGCCTTGATGGGGGCTTTATTCAAGATGGAATTTGCGATTGCCAAGCAGCTGCGTCAGGTGGATTGTGATGCCCAGGCGAAAAAAACCGGACAAAAGACCACAGCCGAATTTGCTAAGGTCATTGGTCAGGAAAAACAGTTGCAGAAACTGATTCAGGAACAGGAAAAAGCTCAGTTCAAATCACAGAAATAAACCGGGTTATGCTTCTGATACTTTTGTCGCAAATACAGCCAGCTGTACGTAAATCTTGCATTATTGCACGACTTTTTATGCTTTAATGCAGAGATAAGCACAGCGATATTCCCTTAGTTATGGCTCCAATTATCCATTCTCTGTTAGATACTGACTTGTACAAATTCACCATGTTACAAGTGGTCTTACACAAGTTTCCGCAAACGCATAGTGTCTACCATTTCCGTTGTCGTAATCTGGAAGATACAGTCTATCCACTGACGGATATTCTGGATGATCTCAATCATCAACTGGACCTGCTGTGTCAGCTAAAATTCAAAGAAGATGAACTGCAATATTTAAGAAGCTTACGTTTTATCAAAAGCGATTTTGTGGATTATCTGGAACTGTTCCAGCTCAAGCGCCGTTTCATCAAGGCCAGTATCGACAGTCAAGGCCGTCTGGATATTGTGGTGGAAGGCCCGATGGTTCAGGCGATGATGTTCGAGATCTTCGTACTGGCGATTGTCAATGAACTGTATTTCAGCCGCATTCGCACGCCTGAAGTGTTGGCTGAAGGCGAACACCGTTTAAAAGCCAAAATCGAGCTATTAAAACAGTATGATGCTGCGCAAAACCCCAATGATCCACCATTCTTGGTGTCAGATTTTGGTACGCGTCGCCGTTACAGTTTCGATTGGCAAAAGCATGTGGTCGAAGAATTTCACAAAGCCGCACCGCATGTGTTCCGTGGGACCAGTAATGTACTGTTAGCCAAAGAGCTGGGCATTACCCCGATTGGTACCATGGCGCATGAATTCCTGCAAGCTTTTCAGGCGCTGGACGTACGTTTACGTAATTTCCAGAAATCTGCACTGGAAAGCTGGGTACAGGAATATCGTGGTGACTTGGGTATTGCCTTGACCGATGTGGTGGGGATGGATGCATTCCTGCGCGACTTTGATCTGTACTTTGCCAAGCTGTTTGATGGCTTGCGTCATGATAGTGGCGACCCTTATGAATGGGGTGACAAGGCCTATGCGCATTATAAAAAGCTGAAAATAGACAGCAAAACCAAGATGCTGACTTTTAGTGATGGCCTGAATCTGGAAAAAGCCTGGAAATTGCATCAGTACTTTAAAGACCGTTTTCAGGTCAGTTTCGGCATTGGCACCAATCTGACCAATGATATGGGGCAAACCCCACTCAATATCGTGCTGAAACTGGTGGAATGTAACCGTCAGTCAGTAGCCAAAATCTCGGATAGTCCGGGCAAAACCATGACCGATAATGATACGTTCTTGGCCTATTTGCGTCAGGTTTTTGAGATCAATGAACCTGCTTAAGTCAGTTTGAAAAATTCATAATTTTTAAGAACCGTTTCTATATAGAGGCGGTTTTTTTATGCAAGCTTATTTAACACCAGGGTTTAGCTAAAATCTTGCTAATCATCTGCAAAGAAAGCACATCAGTGTAAAAACCAGCTGTGCTAAGATCAACAGGATTTGACCAATAATAGCCATGATAACGATGACCGCTGCAGCTTTTAATTTTGGCCTGCTGATTGAGGCAGAAGATTTAGTTCCCTATTTGGGCCATGAAAAACTTCGTATTGTCGACCTGAGCCGTGCCTCTGTGTATGAGCAGCTGCATATTCCGCATGCCTTGCATTTAAAGCCTAAACTTCTGGTGCGTCAGGAAGAAACGGCGATGGGACTGTTACCGGATACCGAAGGCTTGCAGGCTCTCATTGATTATCTGAATATTTCTCCTGAACATCATGTGGTGGCTTATGATGATGAGGGCGGGGCATGGGCAGGGCGTTTGCTCTGGAACCTGCATTGTTTGGGTTTTGAAAATACCAGCCTATTGAATGGCGGGATTCATGCCTGGCTTGGTGCCGGTTTGCCGACTTCTTCCAATAAGGAACAGTTTGCACCAGTGAAGAACGTGTTGCAGGTCAATCTTGAGCATCAGGCAAATTTTCAGATTGGCTATGATGAACTGCGCCAACAGGTTGAAAATCAACAGGTTCAAATTTGGGATTGCCGCACGCAAGATGAATATACTGGCCTACGTTTAGCGGCTCGACGCGGCGGTCACATTCCGGGAGCACGTCATTTTGAATGGAGTACTGCCCTTAATCGCGAAAATCATTTAAAATTACAGCCTTTACCACGTACTCAGCAGCGTCTGGAACAACTGGGCTTTGATTTGAATCAACCCGTTGTGGTGTACTGCCAGTCCCATCACCGCTCAGGTTTGGCCTATATTCTGGGTCGTTTACTGGGCTGGAAAATTCGAGCCTATGATGGTGCGTGGAGTGAATGGGGCAACCGCCTCGATAGTCCAATCGCTACAGGGGAGCTGCCATCTTGAGCATCAAATCACGTTTAAAACAACAGTTTTTTATTAAAGCTCAACGATTAGTACCGCAACATCGCTTGTCTCGGGTGGTGGGTAAAATTGCCGCCAGCGAAAACCCGATTATCAAAACTGCTGCAATTACTGCCTTTAAGGCGCAGTATGGTATTGATATGTCGATTGCTGAACAGGCCAATGCCCTGAAATTCAAATCATTTAATGAATTTTTTACCCGTGCCCTAAAAGAAGGTATCCGTGCAGTTGATCCAGATGCTACGAGCATTGTTTCGCCTGCAGATGGTGCGATTTCCCAGCTGGGTAAAATTGAAAATGGCGATGTGTTTCAGGCCAAAGGCCAGAAATTTACCGTTGAAGCACTGATTGCTGATCCGCAACTGGCCGAGCCATTCAAAAACGGTGAATTTGCGACCGTATATTTGTCGCCACGTGATTATCATCGGGTGCATATGCCATTTGCTGGCACCTTGACTGAAACGTTATATGTACCGGGCGAGCTATTCTCGGTCAATCAGGTGACCGCAGAAAATATTCCGGGCCTGTTTGCACGCAATGAACGTATGGTCTGTCTGTTTGATACTGAAATCGGCCGTATGGCGGTGGTATTGGTCGGTGCGATGATTGTGGCGGGTATTGAAACCGTGGCAACCGGCAAAGTGAAGCCTTCAGGCCGGATCGAACTTAATCAGCATGATCTGTTCCTGGAAAAAGGGGCAGAACTGGGTCGTTTCTACCTCGGTTCAACAGCAGTGATTTTATTCGAAGAAAATAAAATGCAGTGGGATGCCGTATTCAAGGCCAATTCTTTGGTGAATATGGGTGAAGCGCTGGGGCATACAGTTTAAAGATTTTACCCTCCCTTTATTAAAGGGAGGTTGGAGGGATTAAATATTTTCTCGTTTAGAATAAATAAAAATCCCCCTCAGTCCCCCTTTAAAAAAGGGGGATTTCCTCTCCTATTAAGGACACGGTTAGAGAGAGATCCAAATAAAAAAAAGCACCCTCAGGCGCTTTTTTTTATTTCTAGAAATTTATCGTTTCACGACGATGGAATCGATCCCGCTATTCTGCAAGGTTTGCTGTGCCATAATCGCGGCTTCTGCAGAATCATAAGGGCCTGAAACCACGCGATACCAGACTTTGCCATTTTCTACACTGCGTACCACATCGGCAGATAAACCATTGAGAATAATTTCAGCACGGCGGGCATCGGCCTGATCCGGGTCATCAAAGCTGCGGACTTGCAGAATATAACTGGCCGGAGCGGCAACAGGCGCTTCACTGGCTTCTAAGCCAGGCTCAGTTGTGGTCGCCTCAGGTGGAGCTACTTCAGGTCGAGGCGCTTCTACAATTACTACCGTATCCTGATTTTTGTTTTCAGGGACGGCCTGTTCAGGAATAGGCGTCACTTGTTGCTGTGGTAACAGGTCATAAAAACGGTAATCTTTATTGGTATCTTCTTCTTGGACAGATTCAGCACTTGTTTGAGTTTTCGGTTTGACCGGTTCCCATGGCTTCCAGAGCATCAGTGCCATTAAAAAACTTAACACGATTAAAATGATCACGAGTGTGCCGAGCCAGGTTGGAATAAGTGGCTTTTTAGGCTTATTCGGTCTTTCAGATACACCGCGCTGCGTTTTTCCAAACACTTGGGATTTTCCTCTTATTAATCGGGACATATAGAAAAGGCATAACAGCAGTTATGCCCCTACTATCACTTCATCCTATGTGATCAGGATACAAAAGTCATCCTCTAGATCACAAATCACACAGAATTTTAATTTATCTGTATCTTCAAGCACATAGCCGAAGTTACAAAATGTCTGCTCAGCAGATAAACGGCAGTGTTTTGCTTACATGCTCGCTTCGAGCCTAGCTCTTGTCTTGCATCAATGTAAAAGCAGTGCTTTGACTATTTACCTTCTTGCATCAATGTAAAAGCAGTGCTTTACATTGATTCAGGAGCTGACACACCTAAAAGTTCTAAACCGTTACGCACTACCTGACGCACGTTCACTGATAACAATAAGCGTGCTTGGGTCAATTCAGCATCATCACCGAGTACTTTATTGTCGTTGTACCAGCCGTGGAACAAGGCTGCCAGCTCTTTCAGGTAATTACCGATTTGATGTGGTTCATAGCTGTTTGCAGCACGGACCAGAATTTCCGGATAGGCCGCTAGTTTGGCCAGGATTTCAGTTTCAGCATCAAGCTCCAGCTTAGCCGCCAAATTACGTGCTGCTGTAGCATCAAAGTTGACATTGGTAGACGCTGCTTTTTCTAACATACGACAGATACGGGCGTGTGCATACTGGATGTAATACACTGCATTGTCCTTGCTTTGTGACACAGCAAGATCCAGGTCAAAATCAATGTGCTGTTCAGACTTACGCATTACGTAGTAAAAACGTGCAGCATCATTGCCAACTTCTTTACGCAGATCACGCAAGGTCACAAACTGGCCTGAACGGGATGACATTTGTACCATCTCGCCGCCACGCCATAGGCTCACGAACTGAACCAGAAGAACCGTTAATTTTTTCGAGTCATAGCCCAGCGCATCAATGGCCGCTTTTACACGTGCGATATAACCGTGGTGATCTGAACCCCAGATATCGATGATATCGGTATAGCCACGTTGTAACTTGTTCAGGTGGTAAGCGATGTCAGACGCGAAGTAAGTGGTCTGACCATTACGACGTTTCACGACACGGTCTTTTTCATCACCGAATGCAGTGGATTTGAACCAGATGTTGCCATCCAGTTCATACAGGAAACCACGCTGATCTAAGGTCTGTAAGGCTTCTTCAATTTTGTCTGTCAATGATTCTTCGCTGAACCATTGATTGAAGGTTACACCAAACTCGCCGAGGTCATCTTTAATATCATCTAAGATTGCTTTAAGCGCGGCTTGCAAGAATACGCGGTAGCCTGTGCCAATTAACGCTTGTGAATTAAAGATCAAACCATCAATGTGTTTTTCTTTATCACCAGACAATACGACTTTATTGCCATCAGCATCTAATTCGGCTGCAAACTGTACATCTTCAGGCACATCTTTATACACGTCGGCCACAGGACGGACATAAGCATCGCCATCCTGGTCAATAATGCTTTGTGCAATTTCTTTTACGTAGTCACCCTGGTAGGCATTTTTCGGGAACACCAGTTCCTGACCCGTTAATTCTAAGTAGCGCAGATAAGTCGAAGTCGCCAGAATGTCCATTTGACGGCCAGCATCATTGACATAGTATTCGCGGTCGACTTTAGCACCAGTCGCTTCAAGCAAATTCGCAACCGTCATACCATACGCGGCACCACGACCATGACCTACGTGCAGGCTAGAGGTTGGGTTGGCAGAAACGAATTCAACCTGAATACGTTTATCCGCATTGACCTGGGTACGACCATAAGTCGCCTGTTGTGCCTGGATTTGATCAAGGACTGCAAAGCGCTGGTCAGCATTCAGGAAGAAGTTAATAAAACCAGGACCGGCAATTTCTGCCTTGCTGATATCTGCCACTTCAGGCAGGGCAGCAAGAATTTTTTCCGCTAAATCACGTGGCTTCATACCCGCAGCTTTCGACGCGATCATGGCAATATTCGACGCAAAGTCACCATGGCTTCGGTCTTTGGTACGCGTCAAATTACTTGTATTGTTCCAGTCAGATGGGAGTACGCCTTGTGCCTGTAAAGTGTGCACTGCATGATCGAGAGCTGCTTGTATTGCCGTATTCATAATCAGTCGAAAATAGAGATCGCAGAAAAACAGCAAATATAGCAAATTTCAGGCTGTTTAGGTAAAAGCATTTCTAGGGAATAAAAAGTAGAAGATCACTTCACCAGAAATTTTGAACTAGAGAAAGGGGTAATAACCGGATTAATCCCGTGAAAATAAAACCAGTTTTTAGCTCAACATTTCAGATGAAAAAAAACAATGCTCCACCGTATAGAATTTGGCTTATATTAGTCATCTGAAAACAGTAAAAAGAGCATGTCGTGGCTGCATCACAACGTCCGACCATTATCGGTCATATTCCCAAACTCCCTGCAAAATGGGCATTGATTATTGTGCCTTTTATCCTGTCCTGCCTGATGAGTGGCATTATTTCCATGATCAATATGCTGCGCAATCTTGGTTGGATTGATGGATTTATGGCACTCTGGTTTCATAACTGGATGATTTCCTGGGCGATTGCTTTTCCGATTGTGGTGACCTTATTGCCGTTCGTACGCAAATTCACTGGGCTATTGGTCGATATGTCCGGACCTCAGCCACCCAAGTGATCATTTTTAAATTTAATCGGGTGGGGGCAGCTCTCTGACGATTTAAAAGCTGGGCTGTAAGAGGAAATAGCTTCATCAGCTTTAAATTAAATGCTCTACCGCCGCCCGGATAATCCCGAGCACCAGACCGATACAGGCACCGACCACGACACCATTGACCCGGATCATATGCAGGTCACCGCCGACTTCATTTTCAATCTTGTCGATCATCTCGCTTGAATCCCATTCGTGAATGCGCTCGCTGATAAAGCGAATCACTTTTTCACTGTACTGGTCACTCAGGTCAACCGCGATAGAGCTCAGACGTTTATTCAGCAGCTCACGTACCGAGGCATTCGAAATGATATTTTCTCCGACCTGTTGAATGGCAATTCTGAGATTTTCCGCAATACCCGAATCAGGTTTTTGCAAGTCTGCCTTGATCGCATCACATAAAATCACCACCGCACCGCTGATAAAATTCAGCACTTGTGGACTATCCAGTAAGGCATCTTTGGTTTCATTCAGACGCTGGCTGGCTTCACTGTCATTATCCGCCAGCTGCAACATCCAGCTATGTCCCATGTTCTCAATTTTAAGTCGCCATGGATGATCTGGATCAGCCAGCATGGCTTCAACCCGCCCGATCACGGAATCAATACTGCGTTGCTGCACGTCAATCCCGATCCAGCTGGCGCCTTTGGCCAGTTTCCACACGCCCATTTCCTTAAACAGGTTGCGGGTCAGCTCGCGGGTCTGTTCCGGATGTGAGGTCATCCAGGCATGCACCACATCCAGTCCGCGCTGTAGCACATCCTGATGGAAATCATTGTCCAGAACGGCATGCAGCATTTCGCTGGCCAGAGTATTGATCTGGGTATTTTTGACCCATTGCACACTGTTGCTCTGGATAAATCCGGCAATCTGTTCCTGTCCGACAAATTCAAAGATTTTAGGAACCGTCTGTTGAATGACCTGAGTCACTTGGACATTATTTTGTGGATTGGCCAGCCAGCGTCCTGCAGCCAGACTCAGGTCGGTACTGTCCAGACTGCGCTGTACAATTTGCGGAGAAAGAAAATTTTCCTGCACAAAACGGCCCATCGACTCTGCAATACGGGCCTTGTTGCGTGGAATGATTTCGGTATGGTCGCGTAAAAACTTGGGAATGGGCAATCTGCCAAAAGGGTTACGAAACAGCACGGTAATCGCATACCAGTCCGCAAGACCACCGACCACACCCGCTTCTGCCGAGAGCATCAGAATATGAATGAGCCAGACATATTCAGGTAGCAATTTGGCTGCCACCATCAATGCCAACCAGGTCAGTACGGCGACCACCAGGGCGATGGTCGCGAAACGTTTACTGCGTTGTAAGCTCGGGGAGATACTCTCTGTCTGCATAGATCATCCTGTCAGGAGGGATTGGCCGGTTGCGGTTGCAGCACTGCACCGGATGGACTTAAACCATATTTAGCCCCAAGTGAATGTAAAATCAAGCGGGCATCAAAGGCATCTTGAGGCGCCTGATTGGCCTTGAAGCATTCAATGGTATAGGCCACCTGGGCAGGATCCAGAGTCACGGTATAGGGACGGTCATAGAATGGGTCTGGCCAGAACCCCGGATATCGGCGGTAATACCCGTACGGATAAAAGCTCGGTGCCGGATAGACGATGGCCTGCCGTGGAGGTTGTTGAGTACGGTTACTTGGATCATTCAGTACCCTGAAGAACTGAAAGCCATTTTGTACGGTAGTCTGTGCGGCTTTGAGCAGGGTAATTTCTTCAGCTGTGCCAAAGCTCATATTGGGACGGGCCTGAAAGCTGATACGGTAAGTGTTGCTGTTGAGGGGAGTGGTACTGTAGCGACCTAACTGATCAAATGTTAAGGGCTTTGAGGGTGTGGTTGCACAGCCAGTCAGGCTGATGGCAGCAATCATACTCAATCCCAGTAGCATGTTTTTCATGTTCGATCTCCTGATGCAATGATCCAGTCCAGACAGCCGGTCTTAAAAATCTTAAAAACTGCTATCGGGCTGGGTCAGGAAAGTAAGTTCTTCATCGGTCGAGTCACGACCCAGAATCTGGTTCCGGTGCGGATAACGTCCAAAGCGGTCGATAATGACCTTGTGCTTTTTCTCGAATTCCAGATTGGTCGGATTGCCCAGACGCTGAAACAGTTTTAAGGCGAATTCATGAATCAGTTTGGATTCGCTGTGCATAAATGGCATGTACAGAAAGGCACGCTGTTCCGGACTGAGCTGTTGATCCAGGTTCAGGCTGATGGCTTCCTGAGCCAAGGCCAGTGCTAGACTGTCTTGGGCGAAAGCTTGGGGAGAATCACGGAATAAATTTCGTGAAAATTGATCTAGCACAATAATTTCGGCCAACCGGCCTTCTGCGGTTTTACGCCAGCCCCAAAGTTCAGCCTGGGCTGCCTGCTGATGGGTGCTCATGAACTGCTGCGCAATACTTTGGTCGAATTCATGACTTTGGCTAAACCATAAGGGCTGGCTGTCCGCATGAAACCAAAAGTCTAAAATATCTTGATAATTCATAATATTTACAATTCATTAGCATCTATTTGTTAATAAAATCACAAATTTTCCATGTCTTATAGAGGAAGTTTGTGTTAAAAATTTGCCAAATTAAAAATCAATGGTTTGCCTGAAAACTAGGCAGCCTGTCATATGCCGGCACGAAATCACGTTATACTGATTAAACCGATGATTTTAATTTAATAATTTAGCCCCCTTAAGCGAGATTGTAATGAGTCAACCTGAATCGACTTCCCAAAATGTGTTACCGACCTGGGTCGAGTCGTCACTCATCAAAGGCATGTTGCGTGGTATCGAGCGTGAAAGCTTACGTATGCAAAGTGATGGTTTCCTGTCACAGGCAGCGCATCCTCGTGCCTTGGGTTCAGCCTTGACTCATCCACATATCACCACGGACTATTCTGAAGCATTGATGGAGTTTATTACTCCGCCACAGGACAGTATTAAAAAAGCGCTGGACTATCTCAGCGATATTCATGCGATTGTCCATCGTCATCTGGAAAATGATGAAAAGCTCTGGCCTTTGTCGATGCCGTGTATGCTGGACAGCCGCGATGACAGCATTCCGCTGGCACAGTATGGCAGCTCGAATATCGGCCTGTTTAAAACCTTGTATCGTCATGGTTTAGGCGTGCGTTATGGTCGCCGTATGCAGACGATTTCAGGCGTGCATTACAACCTGTCTTTCCCGGATCATCTGTTCGAGGCCTTACAACAGCAGGAACAGGACGAGGCGCTGAAAGCATTGAGCTTGCAGGATTATCGCAGTCATCGCTATATGGGCCTGATCCGTAACTTTATTCGTCTGACCCCACTGGTGATGTTCCTGATCGGAGCCAGTCCGGCGGTCTGCCAATGCTTTATGACTGGCCGTGATCATTTCTTGCTGCCATTGGTGAAAGGTACCTTGTATTCACCTTATGCGACCGCGCTACGTATGGGACGTTTTGGCTATCAAAACTCTGCGCAGAAACAGCTCGGTATTCATTACAATAATTTGCAGGACTATCTGGACGGACTGCAAAAAGCCGTCAAAACGCCGTATAAACCGTTTAGTCGTCTGGGACTAGATGATGCCAATGGTCAGCCGATCCAGATCAATGATCATGTGTTGCAAATCGAAAATGAATATTACAGCTTAGTGCGCCCGAAACAGGTGCCACTCGCGGGTGAAACCCCGTCACAGGCACTGGAAAATCGTGGGATTGCCTATGTCGAGCTGCGCGCAGTCGATGTCAATCCATACAGCCCGATTGGCATTAATGAAGATACGGCCGGTTTCCTTGAAGTGCTAGCCTTGTACTGTTTATTGCAAGATAGTCCGGCACTACTCAGTCATGAACAGGATATTATTGAGCAGAATCAGGCCGAAGTAGTGAACCGTGGTCGTGCGCCAAATGCCGCAATTATGGAAAATGGCCAGTCTTATCCGATTGAGGATTGGTGTGCCATACATTTGCAGCGCATGCATCCCTTGGCCAAGCTGTTAAATTCGGCCTATGACAGTACTCTCTATACCGATGCATTAAAAACCATGATGATCCGGGTCGATGAAGTCGATGCCACCTTGTCTGCCTTGGTGGTGGGTGATACGCGTGAACAGGGCGGGATGTGGCATTTTGGCCAACATCTGGCACAGCAGCACAGCAGTGTCTATGAAGAACATCAGCTCAGTCCGGAAACACTGGCTTATTTTGAAGAAATGTCACAAAAGTCATTGCAGCAGCAACAGCAACTCGAGCAAGATAGCAGCATCAGTTTTGCTGATTATTTAGCCCAATATCGATAAAAAATAAGGGGATTCACCATGCAATGGAGTTATCGCTTCGTGAGTGGTATGTTGTTTCTGGCTGCTGTCATCGGCATGGCATTTGCCTTATATCTTGAGCATGTACAAGGTCTGGCGCCTTGTCCGCTCTGTGTGTTTCAGCGTGTCGGATTAATCGGACTCGGGATCATCTCACTGATCGCATTCCTGCATAATCCCGCATCTAATCTCATGAAGCGGCTATATGCCTTGCTGGGTTCGCTCAGTATTTTGTGGTCTGTGGGCGTGGCTGCGCGTCATGTCTGGTTACAGAACCTGCCCCCGGATCAGGTGCCGAGCTGTGGTCCCGGTCTGGAATACTGGCTGGAAACCCTGCCGATGCAGTCTGTACTGCAACAGGTCTTAAATGGTTCAGGGGAATGTGCCGCGATTGACTGGACCTTCTTGGGTCAATCCTTGCCTGTCTGGTCTTTGATCTTTTTCAGTATTTTATTGCTGATTAGCCTGTGGCAACTACTGCGTAAATATAAAAAGGCACCGGTTAAACGACTCAGAGATAAATATTAATTCCGTATTTAATAAAAAAGCCCTCAATCGAGGGCTTTTTTATTTGCTTCAGTTTAGGTCAGGGCTATGCCTTCCAGACTGTCCAGATCCATCACATGTTCATGAATCTGATCAAAGGCTTCATCTTCTACACTTGGATAGAACCAGCGCGCCACCTGCTCGGCCACTAGCGGATGATACTGAATTTCAAAATGGTTCAGGCCGTAAAAAATCGCCTTGTTTGCATCGGGGACTTTGAGCTGGAAACGCGGATTGGGATGCTCGCCCAAAGCACTTTTAATACTGACCAGATAATCACCAATTACATGTAAGGTCTTGTTTTTTCGGTTTTCAAACTCGATGGTACCGGCGACCAGATAGGTATCGATATGCGAGGGAATTGGGGCAGGTTTACGGTGATCATCCATAAAGCCGATCCGTAGCGGATTATGCTCCCAGTCATCATCCCGGACGCTGCCATGGCGTAAATCCAGAATACCGTTACTGCGAATATTGACCAGATGGCCAAGCAACCGGATCAGTGGAAAATGTCCGAGTTTGTCCTGCAAGCTAAAACCAAAACGTTCCAGTACCGCACCATGATGCGGTGAACCCAGACAGACCAGATTCTCCACCATGTTGACCCAGCTATACACATTCTGCTTGCCATAGAACAGTGCGCTGCGTGACACCAGTCCACCCATGCTATGGCCGATCAGGTCAATACTGGTAATTCTAGGATTGCGAACAACCAGATCCTGTAAGGTATTCGCCAGACTGCGACCATTGGCAGAAATCCGGCGTCCAGTATTGTAATTCAGGTAGAGCATGGTATTGCGGTCGCGCTGCGCCAGTAATTTTGCCCCAATGCCTTCATATTTGCGATTTGACCAGTCTAAATGGTTCATGCATAAGCCATGTACAAACAAAGTAATACGACCACTTAGCTCACCTTTTTGCAGCGAGCCATAATGGTCATAGATCACCATCGGCAGGGCTAGAGGGTTTTGATATTTCAGCAGATAATCCCCGATAATGCCATTTAAGACACTGACCAGAAAATGCAAGGAAGGTGTCAGCGGTTTATTATGCAGTTTAGGAAAGCGTTCAATAATCTGGCGCAAAGCAGGGGCAATCAGGGTATTGCCGTAATGAAACAGCATGTCATAAGACATTTGATAGAGCCGCACAATCGACGGAATATTCTGAATTTTTTCAGAATTATTTTCACTTAAACCGAAAATACTCATTAAAATTTCGCGTTGAATACTCTTGATCAGCTCCTGGATCACATCGTTAAAGCGCATCGTTACCAGCTGCGCCAGACCTTCCAGTACATCGGCCTGACTCGGTGGGGTTCGATCCCATCGACAATAGGTTTCATGTAACGGTGTCAAACTTGGCATCTGATCCTGTCCTTTCAATGAGCCGCATGTGGTGCCATCTTTCTTTTTAAAGAACTTCGCGGTATAAATTCTTTTTCTTGTTGAGTTTCCTGATTTTGAGGGCCTCAGCTTAAAATAACGAGAATGATAGAAGATTTTGAGCTTTTTTGTCAGACAATTTAAGCAATTAACTGGTCTTATAACGTAGTGTACTTCACATTATTTAAATTAAATTTTGATGATTGATGGGTTTTTTGTTGGTAGTTCATGAATATCATTTATTTGCATGGTTTTAAGAGTAATTCGAACTCGATCAAGGGGAAATTGCTGCAACATTACTGTGCAAAGTATCCTGAAATTCAGGTACATTTACCCGATTTAAACATGTCACCGAAGGCTGCCATTGCGTATGTTTCTGGCCTGATTGAATCGATGCATGATGTGGCGTTACTGGGCAGCAGTCTCGGCGGATTTTATGCGACACATCTGGTCGCACAGCATGCTGTGCCTGCTGTACTGATCAATCCGGCAATGCGACCATGGCAACTGTTTCGTGAACTACTTGATGAGCAACTGCCTTATCAGGTTCATCCGAAATGGTGTCTGGATGAAGCAGATCTGGTACAACTCCAGCAATTGGCCCTGCCTGTTGCACAAGATGCAGACAAAATACTGGTTCTGCTGCAACAAGGCGATGAAGTTTTGGATTATCGTGAAGCACATCGTTATTATAGTGCTGCGTATCCCCCTGCAATACTGATGACTGAAGCGCATGGCAGTCACGGGATGGATGATTTTGCGGAAAAAATTCCGTTCGTCTTACAGTTTTTATTGGACTGCATAAAAAAGGAAACCGAATAACGTGTCTCAATATACGGCTCAATCTCTTGAAGTTTTATCTGGTCTGGATCCGGTCCGTCGTCGTCCGGGCATGTATACCGATACTTCTCGTCCCAACCATTTGGCACAGGAAGTGATTGATAATGCTGTCGATGAGGCACTGGCAGGACATGCCAACAAGATTACCGTCACGGTCTATAAAGATGGTTCTTTATCAGTCGAAGACAATGGCCGTGGGATGCCGGTGGATATTCACCCTGAATACGGCCAGAGCGGTATTGAAATTATCATGACCAAACTGCATGCCGGCGGTAAGTTCAGCACCGATAACTACCAGTTTTCCGGTGGTTTGCATGGCGTCGGGATTTCAGTGGTCAATGCGCTTTCGACCCGGGTAGAGGTTGAAGTTCAGCGTCAGGGCAATCTGTATAAAATGGCCTTTGAAAATGGCGAACCGGTTGCACCGCTTGAAGTGCTGGCAGGTAAGGCACCGAAACGGGTATCAGGAACTACGGTACAATTCTGGCCTGAAGCCAAATATTTTGATTCGCCTAAATTTGCCTTAAAAGCGTTAAAACATAATCTCAAAGCCAAAGCTGTTTTGGCGGCGGGTTTACAGATCAATTATGTTGATCAGATCAATGATGAAAAGATTACCTGGCAGTTTGAAAATGGTCTGGTTGATTATTTGATGGACGAGCTGGAAGACCGTGAAATTATTCCAGCACCGGCGTTTGTTGCCACAGGCGATGCGGAACGTGCCAGCGCAGAATTTGCAATTTGCTGGAATGTCGAAGGGGGTGAAAGCGTCCAGGAATCTTATGTCAACCTGATTCCGACCGCACAAGGCGGAACGCATGTGAATGGTCTGCGTTCAGGCGTCACCGATGCGATGCGTGAATTCTGTGAACTGCGTAATTTGCTGCCGCGGAATATGAAACTCTCTGCCGAAGATGTCTGGGACGGCGTCAATTATATCCTGTCGCTGAAATTTCAGGAGCCGCAATTCTCAGGTCAGACTAAAGAACGTCTATCGAGCCGTGAAGCAGCTGGAATTGTGCAGAATATTGCCAAAGATGCCTTTGCATTATGGTTGAACCAGAATTCTGACATCGCCATGCAACTGGCAGAAATGGCCATTTCCAAAGCCGGTCGCCGTCTCAAAGCAGCGAAAAAAGTAGAACGTAAGAAAATTGTCGCGGGTCCAACCTTGCCGGGGAAACTGTCGGACTGTGTAGGCCATGATCTGGATCAGTCAGAACTGTTTATTGTGGAAGGGGATTCTGCGGGTGGTTCGGCCAAGCAGGCGCGTGATAAGAACTTCCAGGCGATTATGCCAATTCGTGGAAAAATCCTGAATACTTGGGAAGTCTCTTCTGACGAAGTTCTAGCATCGCAGGAAGTACACAATATTGCGATTGCCATTGGCGTTGATCCGGGTTCGGATGACTTGTCTGAACTGCGTTATGGCAAGGTCTGTATCCTGGCGGATGCCGACTCGGATGGTTTGCATATCGCGACTTTGCTGTGTGCCTTGTTTGTAAAGCATTTTCCTACACTGGTCGAGGAAGGGCATTTATTTGTAGCGATGCCGCCATTATTCCGTATTGATGACAATAAAGATGTGCACTACGCTTTGGATGAAGATGAGCTGAATAGCATCCTGAAAAAATGCAAAACCAAGAATCCGCAAATCACCCGATTCAAGGGTCTGGGCGAGATGAATGCCAGTCAGTTACGTGAAACCACGCTTGATCCAAACACGCGTCGTCTGGTGCAACTGGATCTGGATGATGCTCATCATACCGCAGGGTTACTGGATAAACTTTTGGCGAAAAAGCGTGCCAGTGACCGCAAAGACTGGTTAGAGCAAAAAGGTAATCTGGCAGATTTGGTGGTTTAAACTATCGAATTTAAGCAGTAAAAAATCCCGCAAGCGCGGGATTTTTTGTTTTAAAACAGTGCAAAAAATATTCAAGGTGCTGCACTTTATTTGTACATCATCTTCTATCTCACTTCTGCTATGTTTTCATTGCTCTTTGCGCGACCTACTTAGAGTTAAGCTCGGATACAGCATTTAAATACAGGTTTAATTCATTTTAGTATTACTAAATTCATGATTCATAATACGAATAATGAGATCAGTTAAATTAATTTTTTTTATTTTTTGAAGCCTTGGCACAGAAATTGAATCACTCCATCCAGATGTACAACAAGACAAGCATGAAAAATGCACCATCATAAAGTTTGGAGAAAATCTGATGTTCCAATGCAATTTATTTTCAAAAAGTATTTTAGCCGCAACCATGGCAGGGGCTGTTGCATTAACGGGGTGTTCAAAATCTGCTGAAAAAGCAGAAGCCCCGGCCGCGGAAAGCAAAGTCGCAGATAGCGGCGATACGATTAAAGTCGGGATCCTGCATTCATTGTCCGGCACCATGGCAATTTCTGAGACCTCACTGAAAGACACGGCCTTAATGGCGATTAAGGAAATCAATGACAAGGGTGGGGTACTGGGTAAAAAACTGGAACCTGTGGTGGTCGATCCAGCATCAGACTGGCCACTTTTTGCAGAGCAAGCACGTCAGCTGATTACCCAAGACAAAGTCGCGGTAATTTTCGGTGCATGGACGTCGGTATCACGTAAATCTGTCTTACCAGTGGTTGAAGAGCTGAATGGCTTATTGTTCTATCCTGTACAGTACGAAGGCCAGGAACAATCCAAAAATATTTTTTATACCGGTGCTGCACCTAATCAGCAAGCCATTCCAGCCGTGGAATACTTGATGAGCGAAGAGGGCGGTAAAGCGGAGCGTTTTGTTCTGCTCGGTACAGACTATGTGTATCCACGTACAACCAACCAGATTTTACGTGTTTTCTTAAAGTCTAAAGGCGTGGCTGATGCGGACATCATGGAAGAGTACACGCCATTTGGTCATAGCAACTATCAAACCATTGTCGGCAATGTGAAAAAATTCGCAGCTGGTAAAAAGACCGCAGTGATTTCAACCATCAATGGTGACTCCAACGTACCATTCTATCGTGAACTGGGTAATCAGGGCATTAAAGCTTCTGATATTCCAGTGATGGCGTTCTCGGTAGGTGAAGAAGAACTGCGTGGTATTGATACCAAGCCATTAGTGGGGCATTTGGCATCATGGAACTATTTCATGTCGGTGAAAAATCCGGTCAATACTGAATTCACCAACAAGATGAAGCAGTACGCCGTTGAATTTAAATTGCCAAATGCTGACAAACTGGTGACCAATGATCCAATGGAAGCGACCTATGTGGGGATCAATATGTGGAAACAAGCCGTTGAAAAAGCAGGTTCTACAGAGGTCGATAAAGTCCGTGAAGCGATGGCAGGTCAGGAATTCAAAGCCCCATCCGGCTATACCTTAAAAATGGATGCGACGAATCACCACTTACACAAGCCAGTCATGATTGGTCAGATTCGTGGCGATGGACAGTTTGATGTGGTCTATAAAACGCCACAAGCCATCCAGGCACAGCCTTGGAGCCCGTACATTCCGAAATAACAGCTATCTTTTGCCTGCCACAGCCGTGGCAGGTGTCCTCTGATTTTTTTCTTACTCTCCACGGAAAATTTCCAATGGAATAGGGGTGAATATAATGAATATTCGCGTGAATATCGCCGCTATTTTTCTGGTATTTGTACAGGTTATTTGTGTGCAACTGGTATCAGCAGAACAATCCTCAAATAGCACTGCATTGACTGCAGCAATACAACAAGATGCAATCCAGCAATTTGTGCAAGGTGATTTTGCCCAGCGCCGTGCTTTACTGAAGCAATGGCCGGGCAGTATTGAGCAGTTAGATCAGCTTGCAGAATATGTTGAAAACGAGCAGCTTTATAGTGGGGCTAATGGTCAAACCTATATTTTAGAATCGGACGAAAAATTACTCAGCTATCCGAGTCTAGGCATCGTTGCAGATTGGCCGAATGACTTATCACAAGTGACTTTGGTGAATACCTTGCGTAAAGCGCTCAACTTTGGTTTGGCACAAAGAAAACTCAAATCTGAAGATGCTTCCGAGCGTTTAGAAGCGATTGATATTTATGAAAGCAACTTGGCAGAGCTGAATGTTGCTCACATCAATGCCCTGTATTTGAACGAACAAAATAACAAAGTCAAAGCCCGTTTGGCCCAGCTTAAAGCGCGTCTGGATTATCAAGATGCAGATGTCTTAGTTAAAATTCAAGCGGCGAAAGCCTTGCAAGACTCCAATCGTCCCGATGTCTTGGCGATGATCGACAATGAGCTGACACAGCCGAATATCCATTCTGAGCTGAAAGCGGCTTTGCTTGAAGCGAAAAGCAGTATTAAAACCCGGATTCAAGCCAGTGAATGGACTGGGCATTTATTTTCAGGGCTGAGTACTGCGAGTATTTTACTGCTTGCAGCACTCGGTTTAGCCATTACTTATGGTTTGCTCGGTGTCATCAATATGGCGCATGGTGAGCTCATTATGATTGGCGCCTATACTACTTATGTGGTGCAAAGTCTGTTTAAAAGCTATTTGGGTAGCTATGTCGAGTGGTACTTAATCGCCGCGATTCCTGCGGCATTCTTGGTGAGTGGACTGATCGGTATGTTGATTGAACGTACCGTGATTCGTCCATTATACGGTCGTCAACTTGAAACCTTGCTTGCAACCTTTGGGGTCAGCCTGATTTTGATGCAATTGGTACGCATGACTTTTGGTGCGCAAAATGTCGAAGTGTCGAATATTTCGTGGCTATCAGGCGGGATCTCCATTACCCCAAGTTTAATGCTGCCGTATAACCGTATTGCGATTATTGTCTTCACCATTGCAGTGCTTTTGTTGTTGGTTTACCTACTGAATAAAACCCGTTTTGGTTTGTTTGTACGTGCGGTGACGCAAAACCGTCAAATGGCACAAGCCGTTGGTATTCGTTCAAGCCGTATCGACATGATGGCCTTTGGTTTAGGTTCAGGTTTGGCCGGTTTAGCGGGCTGTGCTTTGGCACAAGTGGGTAACGTCGGGCCGGATTTAGGGCAAAACTACATTATTGATGCCTTCTTGGTGGTGGTTGTCGGTGGTGTAGGTCAGGTGTGGGGTGCAGTCCTTGCAGCGCTTGGTCTAGGTATTAGTGGTACCGCCTTGGAAATTGGCATTGGTGCGGTACTGGCAAAAATTGTTCTCTTGGTGCTTGTGATTTTGTTTATTCAAAAACGTCCACAAGGTTTGTTTGCCATCAAAGGCCGTTTTGTGGAGTAAGCACATGAAGATTACACAATTATTATCCGACAAACCGCATAGTGGCATTGCGATTGCCGTATGCTTTGCCATTTTATTGGCATTGCCATGGTTACACCTGTTACCTGCCGATTCAACCCTGCATTTATCTGCGTATTGGGTCACCTTGATTGGCAAAATCATGTGTTTGGCTCTGGTCGCTTTGGCACTGGATTTAGTTTGGGGCTATGCCGGAATTTTAAGTTTAGGACATGGTTTGTACTTTGCCCTTGGCGGTTATGCCTTTGGGATGTACTTAATGCGCCAGTCTGCAGGGGATGGCATTCCTGACTTTATGCGCTTCCTTAGTTGGACGGAAGTGCCATGGTTTTGGGTCGGTACGGAATACTTCCTTTGGTCATTGGTATTGGTGGTATTAGTGCCGGGCATCATCGCCTTTATTTTCGGCTTCTTTGCCTTCCGTTCCAAAATTAAAGGCGTGTATTTCTCGATTATTACCCAAGCTATGACTTTTGCCGCTGCATTACTTTTCTTCCGTAATGAAACCGGCTTTGGTGGCAACAACGGCTTTACCGGTTTTAAAACCATTTTAGGCCTGGACATTACCTCGGCATCGATGCGGGCAAGTTTGTGCTTTATCACCGCTTTGGTATTGTTGCTGTGCTTTATTGGTTTACGTCATTTAATGAATAAACCTTATGGCCGTATACTCGGTGCAATTCGTGACAGCGAAAACCGTCTGCAATATTTGGGCTACCGTACCTTGTGGTACAAGCTCTCGGCATGGGTGCTATCTGCTGTGATTGCAGGGATTGCAGGCGCGCTGTATGTGCCGCAAGCAGGCATTATTAATCCAAGTGAAATGAACCCGGTGAACTCGATTGAAATGGCGGTGTGGGTGGCAGCGGGTGGTCGTGGCACTTTAATTGGCCCACTAATTGGTGCAGGTGTCATTAACGGGGTAAAAACCTATTTCACCTCGGCTTATCCTGAAGCATGGTTACTCATTTTGGGTGCGCTATTTATTGTGGTCACCATTTTCTTACCGAAAGGCATTATTGGTCTGTTTGACCGTTTTAAAAAGGAGCGTAGCGAATGAGCGAGATCCTACAACCGCATGGTGGTCATGCCACTGAAGGCTATGGTCGTCCTAAAGAACAAGGCGCGGACTTTACCCACGGTATTGCGCTGTATTTAGAAAAAGTCAGCGTCTGGTTTGATGCTTTTCGTGCCTTAAATGATTTGTCGCTCTACATTGAAGAAGGGGAATTACGCTGCATCATCGGGCCGAACGGGGCAGGTAAAACCACCCTCATGGATGTGATTACCGGTAAAACGCGACCAACCGAAGGCACAGCATTTTTTGGGCAAAACTACGATTTAGCCAAAATGAGCACTGAACAAATTGCCGAAGCAGGCATTGGGCGTAAGTTCCAAAAACCGACCGTGTTTGAAAATTTCACCGTCATGGAAAATCTGTTACTTGCTGCACCCAAAGACAAACGGGTGAAAAAGAGTTTCTTTAGCAAACTCGATCCCGATGCACAAAATGCTTTGGATGAATCATTGACGCAGATTCGTCTGCAAGAGTTCATTAATAAACCTGCTGGCTTGCTGTCACATGGTCAAAAGCAATGGTTAGAAATCGGCATGTTGCTGATGCAACGTCCAAAACTGATTTTGCTTGATGAACCTGTAGCAGGCATGACCGATGCCGAAACCGAACGCACGGCGGAGCTGTGTTTAGAACTCAAGAAAAATCACACCCTCGTTGTGGTCGAGCATGACATGAGCTTCATTGACACCATTAGTGAAAAAGTCACGGTACTGGCGCAAGGCGCAATTTTGGCAGAAGGCACATTGGCAGAAGTACAAACCAATGAAGATGTCATTGAAAAGTATTTAGGACGTTAAGGAGACCGCGATGTTAGAAGTCAAAGACGTCAATCAGTTTTATGGTGGCAGTCATATTTTACGTGATGTGTCGTTGACTGCACCTGTGGGTGAATGTTCGGTGGTGCTTGGGCGCAATGGGGTGGGGAAAACCACGCTCCTTAAATGTCTGATGGGTATTTTACCGATTAAATCCGGACAGATTTTGCTGGATGGTAAAGACATATCCAAGCTCGGTCCTGAACAGCGTGTACGTGAAGGTTTGGCTTATGTGCCACAAGGTCGAGATATTTTTTCAACGCTGACGGTGGAGGAAAACATTCTCATTGGTATGGCGAAATTTAAAGGAGCAAAGACACGCAAAGTGCCTGAGCATTTGTATGAAATTTTCCCTGTCTTGGAGGAAATGAAGCACCGCCGTGGAGGAGATTTGTCCGGTGGGCAGCAGCAGCAGCTTGCCGTTGCACGTGCACTTGCTTCTGAACCGCGTGTGCTGATTTTGGATGAACCGACTGAAGGCATCCAGCCATCCATTATTAAAGACATTGGCCGGGTCATTCGTAAACTGGCGGATGGTGGTGAGATGGCGATTGTGCTGGTTGAGCAGTTTTATGACTTTGCTGAAGAACTTGCTGATGCTTATACCGTGATGGCACGTGGGCAGGTTGTAGCGCAAGGTGTGGGCAGTGAAATGCCTGAGAAAGGTATTCGGGAGTTGGTGGCAATTTAATTTCCCTCACCCTAACCCTCTCCCTATGGGAGAGGGAAACTCTCTTTAGATTTTTAATAGTTTTAATAAATACTCTTCAATCTGAAATTCTAACACTCGCTCTTTATCAAAGGCTTTATCTAACCATGATGTAGTCCAACCTTTTTCACTCATTTTGATTATATCGGGATGATCAAGTCCAATTAGTTCATCAGACTCAAAAAACATGTAAATTTCAGATATAGTTTCAATGTATTTTTCTGAAAGTGTATCAAAATATTCATTATTTTGGATTTTGCTTAAACGATTTAAAACCTTTTCCAAATTAACCATACTATGTCCTAATGACTCTAGTAAATTTTGATAGTTAGCAGGTATCGGATTCAAATAATATTCTGATATAAGTAGAAAATTATTATCTTTTTCTGTTTCATAATTGAATTTGTTAACGATTTTAAAATTCAATGCAGAGACTTCATGTACAGTATCTAATGCATCTAAAACAAAATCTCGTTGTAGGCTTTTATTAAACTGTTTTTTCCAAGAATGAAGTGCAAATACTGCAACAATCAATGTGCCTAAGCTAGTAATAAAACTACCTAATGTGAGTAAGTTGGAATCCAAATTTTTAGCTCTTAAAATTATTTTTAGTCATTTGAGTATATAACAAAAAATAATTAGGCTAGATATAACTTCTTCTGAAGTTTCAATAGTTTGATTGAATTGAAAAATTACAATGATATTCACTTCCAATCAGATCCACCATTGCAAAATCACTCAGAGTGTCTAAGCTCAAAAGCGCTACTCCACTTTTAAGTATGCACCCTCTGCCGAGACATTATGTCCAAAACCGCAATTAGTATAAGGTGTTTCTTTTACATCAATTTGCTGTCCTATTTTTGGATCAAATTTAAAAGTTAGATCAATTTTGCAATCCTGAAATTGATACTGTGCTTGGCTTTTATTTAAAGCCATAGAAGTTTCAAAGTCTCCTACATTAGGACCGTAAATCAGACTACGTAACCCCATATAATAACCTTCGAAATCAATTTCATATGCATTTTTTACTTTCTGAACTGTAATAGTATCCCATGCTCCATAGCCCGCGTAACGTACATATTTTCCCGCCAAGTTAGCACTTTTTTGAGGAGTGGGAAGCTGTTTCAAATTAAACTGGCTACTTTGGGCTTCAGGATAGACAGAAAACCAGGCGCGTGCCCATTGCGGCTTTCCAAGCTTGGCATAACTTAAACCGACATTGTTAAACGCCGTGGTGATATCGCGTTCGGAAAAAGCTGTACCACCGTCTTCTACATTCATCGCACAAAAGGATGACCATGCGGCTTGTTGCTCAAATTGCGCTATGGCCTTTTGATATTGTTTTTGGTTGTAGAATTTTTTGCCATTATTTGCATAGCTTTGCACTTTGCTACAGCCTGAACGGAGCTCTTTTTCAAAGTCTGAATCAGCAAAAGTGAGCATACTTAAACTTAAAAGACCAATAGACAATAGAGATTTATACATGGTGTTATTCAGTATGATTTTTAGCTGAATAAAACATAGCCGCTCATATAAGTAAATAGAACTTGTGCTTATTAAACTGGATAACAACAAAATATCGTGATGGCCAAGTATTAAAAAGCTGAAGAGGAGTGTCCAGAAAGCAGTTCTGGAATAGTTTTAAACTAAGAATGAATCAAGCTTGATCCAGATTGAGTTGTAAGAGGACCAAATCACGCCATTGCCCAAACTTCTGTCCGACTTGCGGCATATAGGCAGTTTGAACGAAGCCCAGTTTTTCATGCAGACGAATCGATGAGGTGTTTTCAGAGTCAATCGCTGCGACCATGATATGCAATTTCTGTACTTGAGCCTGTTCAATTAAATACTGCAATAATTTAGAACCTAAACCTTGTCCTGCATAATCTGGATTTAAAAAGATGGAATGTTCTACCGTCTGTTGAAAGCCCTGAATACTACGAAACTGATCATAACAGGCATAGCCAGCAATGACTTGATTTTGAGTATCTTCAACCACAAAAACCGGGAAATTCTGATTTTTAAGCTGTTTAAACCAGATTTTGAAATAGTTTAAATCAAAGGCCGTTCTGTTCCAGGTCGCAGTACCATAGAGTACTTCCTGATTATAAATCTCGAGGATGGTTTCAAGATCATGTTCGGTCGCAGGT
This sequence comes from Acinetobacter sp. YH16052, assembly GCF_013417155.1. Classification (GTDB taxonomy): domain Bacteria; phylum Pseudomonadota; class Gammaproteobacteria; order Pseudomonadales; family Moraxellaceae; genus Acinetobacter. Next base: position 71,523 of record NZ_VPEO01000007.1, read on the forward strand.
CGAATATCAAAATCAGGCATATTCTTGTTCTAGTAGAGGTGAGCTGAAATCACAGTTTAAAAAAAGCAGAACCGGAGTTCTGCTTTTGATGATACATCAATTAGAAATGATATTTCACAAGTGCGCTGACGTCATTTTGGTCTACGCCTTTATAACCATATTTATTGTTCCAAACTGAATGTTCGATACCTACATAAAGTTTAGTGTCTGGAGAGATATGTTTACCTACATTCCATTTGTACTGGCTAGTCCAGTTCAATTCACTAGCATGTGTATCTTCAGCCGTTGACCAATCCAGGAATGCATCAACAAGGAAATCTTCAGTACCTAACTTAAATGGTACTGCGTAAGTGATGGTCATTTGATAATCATCTGCAGTGTTATCATTGTCAGCTTTGTAGAAGTTAATGTTTGCATATTGTGTATATGGAACATTTAAAGCAAAACCAACACCATACAAATAGTTATTAAAGCCTTCGCCACCTTCCCAAGTTGTCGCAACGAGTACGTCCTTGATTGGACCAACTTCAAGTTTAGTTCCTGAAACTGCACTTAAGCTTAAACGCGGTGCAACCTCAAAATAGGTACTATTACCTTCTGGATCATTGTTAGTACGATCAGCGAAAGCAAAGAAATCACCATATTTTAAACCTGCCGCATATTCAGCAGTAACTGTTGTTTGATCAAGCTTTTCATCTTGAGTGAGAAATGGTGATTTATAGTTTTCACCATAAAGACCTGTAATGCTAAAGTCCTGCCAAACTGGTTTTGCTTGAGCAAATGCTGCAGTTGAAGCCAATGCACAAAGTGCCGCAAGTTGTGTAAATTTCATTTAAATCTATCCCCCCGAGAAAGCAGAATAAGCATACAGATTAATAAGTAAAAATAAAGTTAAAAGTGATCGCTGACTTAAATATATTTCAGTCCTCATCAGTTGAATGCAGACGATCATCTTCCTCAGTTTTCATTGTCTTTCGCTGATGCTTTTCTAAAGCATTATTTTTTTAATAAAGTTGAATATGTAGCGCCTTAAAAGACTGAATGTATAACTAAAAATATAAAATCACTTCAATTTACGATGATTAACTTAGAAAATCAGTAAAAAATAGGTGGGGATATACAGATTGTTTAGTAATTAATTTGGGCCTGAGGCTGAACAGCTTTGTTCTGTTTGTGTAATGAGGTTAGTTTTAAAATCTCAAATGACGGTCGTTTTATAGGCCTATTTTCGGCATCGTAAAATAAGAGTGATCGGTCTTATATTTCAATTGAAAATCATTTTTGCAGTTTATTATTTTCGAATGACGAAAGAGTATTTTTCCCGGTTCTGCAAAAGCAACTAAACAATGATAAAGCATATGATCTCTTCAGGACTGTAAGGCTGACTAGGCGCTGATCTTATAAGAAAAATTATTAGATAAAAGTGAGCTAATTTTCATAAAAAAATACTTTTAATTTCTTTTTTTTAGGTTTTCTGGTCGCGTGTTATTTAAGCGATTTATCGGTCTGGCCAAAAAACATTTCAAATTAAATCGTGTGAAGAGTTGCGCAATTGCCGTTTGAAAAATCCTGCATTTTTGAGCTGAGTAAGCAGTTGTCACAATCGATTATTCTTTTGCTAAAAAACCAAAATATCACTTGCATATTTCCCAGATACAGCCGATATTCAAGATATAAGGACACGATTCTGCAGACTCAAAAATGTGTTCATCATTCAAAATGGAGGGTGTTATTCCAATCATTTGAAGAAGTGAAATGCGATGCGAAACAGCAAGCTACAAACGTGCCAAGATAAAAAATTTTGCACTCAAAAGTTACAAAGATTGAGGATGGTAATATATGAATATTGAACTTCGTACCGATAACCACATTCAGAATAGTGATCGTTTAATTACTTATGTACGGGAAGAATTAAATCAAGAATTCCAGCGCCACAGCGAGCGTATTACCCATTTTTCAGTCCATCTCAGTGATGAAAATGGCGCCAAAGGCGGCGATGACGATATTCGCTGTATGATTGAAGCGCGTCCTGCAGGCTTGAAACCTGTCGTAGTCAATCATCGTGGCCATAATGTCGATACTGCGATCCATGGTGCAATTGACCGACTAAAACGTAGTCTGGAACATGTGATCGAGAAAAAAGACAATGTTCGTCCTGGTGCTCTCGAACTAGCAGACACAGATACTGCGGATATCGAAGAGTAAGCCGAACCGATTTGAAAAAGCCCTGCGGGGCTTTTTTCGTATTAAACAAAAATATAGTTATGAGAAGCACAACAAATCCTGCTTTATTCGGCATAATAGTCGAAAACGAATCAAAGTGAGTTCCATCATGTTAACTGCGCAACAACAGCTTTTTGTGCAAGCACTCGAAGAATTAAATCTGGATCAGGTCAAACAGCTGCTGGCAGATGGACTCAACCCGAATTTTATTGATCATGACAAAGGCCCGGTGATTTCGGTCTGGTCAGATGGCCTGTTTAAATGGTGGGAAGAGGTGTGTGAGCTGTATGAAGCCGGTACACCACTTTCAGAAGATGAGAAACAGGCCCGTTTGGCGGTACATTTGCAGATTTTGGAAGAACTGATTCAGGCCAAGGTAAATCTACATCTGTGGGATGCAGAAGAAATTTATGGCCCGCTCTGGGATGCCGCAAGTGCCGCATGCGCGCCTGCCGTACAGCGTTTACTGGATGAAAAAGTCGATCCAAATAGCAAAGATGAAGATGGCATGACTATTTTATCTTCAATTAGTGATCTATTCTTTGATTGTGATTTTGATGAAATCAACTGGTCAGAAGCCTTGGATGAAGAAAAACAGACGCTAGAACTGCTTCGCAAGCATGGCGCAAAAATGACCAAAGAACTCAGTTAAATTTTAATAAAGAGCTCCAACATGACAACATTAAAAACCTTGGGTTTGATTGCACTGGCCGGTTGTAGTGCACAGCTTTTCGCAGCAGATTTTGAATTTGATCGACCAGGTGAGGGTCTCAGTACTGGAATTACTCCAGTCGGAAATGTCGCTTGGGAGCAAGGCTTGCCTACAGCGCGTTATAGCAAGTCGGGCGATCAGACCGCGACCACACTCAGTGCAGATATGTTGTTACGTACCGGACTCAGTGATGATCTGGAATTGCGTTTAGGTTGGGCTGGCCCGACCTGGACCCAAGTGAAATCCAATGGCCAGACCGAAGAAGATGATGGTCTGGGCGATGTTAGTATTGGTCTGAAAAAGGCCATTGATTTGGATGATGACAAACTCAGTATGGCTTTGCTGGCCGAAGCCATCATTGCAACAGGCAATGCCGGTTTCACTAATGAAGAAGATATTTACAGCTTGGGTTCTGTCGTGTCGTATCAATATAATGACTTGGTCAGTACCGCATTGACCATGCGTTATGAATGGCAGGACAGCAACTGGGCAGTGTCTGCGATTCCTTCTCTAGGCTACCGCATTACTGATCGCTGGTCAGGTTATTCTGAACTGATTTACCGTAAAGCGGAAAGTGTCGATAATCAATACGCGCTCGGTACCGGGGTTATGTATGCCTTAAACGACCGTGTCCAATTGGATGCGAATGTCGGTGTAGATCTGGATGGTGCAGATCGAAGTTACTTCTCAGGCCTAGGTTTCTCTGTGCTGTTCTAAGTTATTCAACTCACAGATGATGAAATACTCGCAGTTCCCGACCTGGGGGAAAATGCTTGCCCTGGTTATTTTGGGAAGCACCTTGTTCAGCAGTCCTGCTCAGGCGGAAACTGCATTGTTGTCTGCCGAGCAGGCTTTTCCTGTGAGCGTGATCTCCACCAGTCAGCAGCAGGCTGAACTGAGTTGGCAGATTCCAGACAACTATTATCTGTATCAGCATAAAATTGAAGTCCGGCAGGGCAACCAACCGGTGTCGTTTGAGTTGCCACCCGCTGAAGATTTATATGATGATAACTATGGACATACCCAGGTTTATTATCAGCAGTTAAAGTTTCAAATTCCGACTCAGGCGGGGCAATCCTATCAGGTCAGCTGGCAGGGCTGTGCCAAAGACCGGATCTGTTATCCGCCACAAACCATTCAGTTCAAGACCGATTTGTCCGGTCTGGTGCAATTCGAAGCTGCCGGATCAGGAGCAAAGCGTTTACTTGATCTGAATACTTCATCACTGCAACACAATACCCTGTTTAATACAGCAGATTCTTCAGAATCTACAGCAGATGAAATCTCTGCATCAGCCAACACACAAACCGAACCCTATGCAGCACAAGACCAGAAATGGTCAGCCCAACTGCTTGAACGCTCTTTGGGCTATGGGCTTTTGCTGTTTTTCGGCCTGGGGATTTTACTGGCGTTTACGCCGTGTTCCTTGCCGATGCTGCCGATTCTGACCTCACTGATTGTACGTGACAGTAAAGGCCTGAAAGCCTGGATGATTGCACTGACTTTTGTCAGCAGTATGGCCGCTGTCTATGCAGTACTTGGCCTAATTGCATCTTCGGCCGGCCTGAATTTTCAGCGCTGGTTGCAGCAACCGGGAACCCTGATCGCATTTAGCATCCTGTTTGTCCTGTTTGCCCTGAATCTGTTTGGCCTGTTTGAAATCAAACTGCCGCAACGTCTGGTTCATCGTCTGGATCGGGCACAGGCCATGCAGCAGGGAGGCAGTCTGGTCAGTGCCGGTGTCATGGGCATGATCTCGGCGCTTCTGGTGGGGCCATGCATGACCGCACCGCTGGCAGGTGCATTGTTGTTTATTTCTCAGACGCAAAGTCAGTGGCAGGGGGCTTTACTGCTGTTTACCCTGGGTTTTGGGATGGGGACGCCTTTATTGCTGGCCAGTATTCTGGGAGCACGGATTCTACCTAAAGCCGGGCACTGGATGAATCAGATCAAAGTGCTCTTTGCCTTTATCATGCTGGCGCTGGCGCTGTATTTTATTCGCCCACTGATGTCAGAAGCTGCGTTACAATGGTTATCCTTAGCTTTGGGCATGGCCTTTGTTGCCTATGTACTATTTCGGATTTTCTGGCATCGCACTGGTCTAAGATGGTTGTATATCCTGTGTCTGGTACTGGCCGTACCTTATATTGCTTATAGCCAATATCAGCATAGTCAGCGGTTTTTTGTGGAGCAGGTAAGTACAGAAGCCAACTGGCATGTGGCACGTAGTGCAGCAGAATTTCAGCAAATTTTGAACAAGGCACCACAAGGGCAAAAGATTATTATTGATGTCTACGCCGACTGGTGTGTTGCCTGTCAGCCGATCGAACATCGTATTTTAAAATCTGCAGCGGTACAGCAGGCGCTTGCGCCATATTTCCTGATCAAGCTGGATTTAAGCCAATATAATGTCTCTCATCAAGCGCTGTTAAACCAATGGGAAATTCTCGGGCCGCCGACGTATTTATTCTTGAATGCGCAGCAGCAGGAAATTAGGGGTTTACGTTTAACCGGTGCTTTTAGCGAGGCAGAATTGCTGGCACAGCTGCAAGCACTGGCTCAAAGTGAAAATCCATAATTTAGTTCTTAAAAAAAGCTGAACCCGTTTAAGAAACCTGCATCTGTGCTGGAACCGCTTCAGCATAGGCTTTGGCCAGATTACGCCCACCGGCTTTGGCTTGATAAAGTGCCTGATCGGCCTGACTTAATAACTGTTGCGGGCGTAATTCCGCGCTAGAAATGGCAATCCCGAAACTAGCGGTCACTGGAATCAGCTCACCCTCATCACTGAAAATCTGCAATTGCTGAATGGCGATGCGACAGCGTTCAGCCACTTGTTCGGCTTTTTCCAGACTGGTATTTTTAAGCACCAAAATAAATTCTTCCCCGCCAAAACGGCCGACCACATCACTTTCGCGCAATTGCTGGTTCAGTATAGCACTCACTTCAACTAAGGTTTCATCGCCCTTATGATGGCCATAGTGATCATTAATTTTTTTGAAATGATCCAGATCCAGTAAGACCAAGGCGTAATTTGGAGTGGCTGCAGCATTCAGTTTATCCAGACATTGGTTGATGCTACGGCGGTTAAACAAGTTGGTGAGTGGATCAATCTGACTCAGCTGTTTGATCAGCTGCTCGCGATGACGCCATTGACTGAGCAGAATCTCGAATAACACCATGCAGACGGCCAGAATTGGCAAAATGAAATACAGCATCGATAACAGCCAGAAACCATTATAGAAAAGCTTGTCATCGATATTAAATAGCGGTGAATAAGGCAATTGATGTCTGAAACTTAAATAGGCACATCCGCCTAGGAAAATTGACGCTGGAATCAGCATGCTATAAACCAGCGTGCGATGGAACAGCACCAGCCCCACCATAATTAAACAGACATAGGAGGTCGTGGCCACAGGGCTGATCACCCCGACGAGATAGGCGTCACGACACAACGAGATAACAAAAGTACCCACTGCCATATAAGGCAGATAACGTTCAATCAGCTGATTCCCCTGAAATTTATAACAGGGAAAAATCAGGAGAAATAGAATTACCAGAAAGCTGCTGTTCAGAGTAATTTGTGTATAGACCCGTTCTAGATGAACATATTGCCAATATTCGGGATTTAATAACACGAAAATATCCCAGCCGAGCCAGGTCAGATGTACTCCGCATCCCAAGGTCAGCATCAGGATGCATTTCTTCAGGATGCGCCAGTTCATCACGACTTCATCTTCGACCAGATATTTCTTGATTCTGTGTCTTAGCACTTTTTCTAATACAGGCGATATTCGCTTCATGGTCCCGGTCTGACTTTAATTGTTATGGCAGATTTTTTTTAAGACTTATTGGATATTTATAATTCTATTTACACAAGATAACATAAGTTTGAATGCTTGATAAACAACAATATTTAAAACATTTTTGTGATTTAGTTGATATCTGATCTGCTCAGTCTTTGCCGATAGCGCAAGTGATCCATGCTATGTCAAAGGGTCTTAATCAAAATTAAAGAGGTTAAGAGGTATACAGTTTTGTTCTAAATTCAGGATGATGTGTTTTATTTGTACTAATTATTTCAATATAGTCAATCGTTAAAATGGCTGCATTGTTAGAAACAACCAAAGATAAAGAGCGAAGCCATGAAAGTTTTACAGATTGATTCCAGTATTTTAGGAGATGCTTCTATTTCGCGTCAGTTGACTCAGGCTGTGGTGGAACAATTGCAGCAAAAATATGCTGAGGCCATTGAAGTTGAGTATCTGGATCTGGCTGCACAGCCTATTCCTCATCTTACCGCCGAAATTTTAATGGGCCAGAATGCAGAACAAACGGCATTGGGCGAGGAAATTTTAGATCAATATTTACAGGCTGATGTCGTGGTGATTGGTGCAGCGATGTATAACTTCGGTTTGCCATCGACCCTAAAAGCCTGGATTGACCGGATCTGTGTCGCGGGACGTACTTTTAAATATACCGAACAAGGTCCTGTGGGTCTGGCGGGCAATAAAAAAGTGTATATCGCCAGCAGCCGTGGTGGTGTGTATGGTGAGCAAAGCCCGGCTGATTTTCAGGAGGCTTTCTTGAAAACCGTATTTAACTTTACTGGCGTGAATGATATTGAAGTGATTCGTGCTGAAGGGGTGAACATGGGAGAAGCGGTTAAAGCCCAAGCGCTACAAACTGCATTGCAGCAGGTTCAGGCCATTTAAAACCTAAAACCTCTTTTCAAAGGGTCAGCTACGGCTGACCCTTTTTATATGCTAAATCATGCTTAATCCCGATCCAGACGATGGGCAAATTCTGCAAGATCGGTCAGCGCCTGTTTGGCTTCATCGAACCAGGCACTGAACATCTGGAAGTTGTGCCACATGCCGGTATACAGTTTAAATTCGACCTCGACACCCGCCTGTTCCGCTTTTTCTTTAAAACGGCTAGCATCATCCAGCAGAATTTCCTTGGAACCTACCTGAATATGAATCGGTGGCAAACCGGTTAAATCGGCAAAAAAAGGAGAAACTTCCGGATCACCCCGATCAATTGAACGCGGTACATAATATTCAATCCCGGTTTGAACTGTTTCCAGAGACAGCAGGGCATCATGCTTCTGGTTATAACGTAAAGATTCACTGGTCAACGTTAAATCTAGCAGTGGAGACAGCAGAATCAGACCGCTGACCTGTGGAAGACTTTCCTGCTGTATTTTGAGTGCCAGCGCCAAGGCCAGATTGGCACCGCAAGAATCGCCGGACAGAATAATATCTTTGGCCTGAACACCTTGATCCAGCAGCAGGTGATAGACATCAAACAAGGCTTCCAACGCTTCTGGATAAGCAGATTCAGGAGCGAGGGGATAATCGACATGCAGCACCTGCATCTGGGTTCGAGCCGCAATTTGGGCCATAAAGGCACGATGGGTATTTAAAGAGCCTAAGTAAAAGGCACCGCCATGAATATGAAAAATCAGCTGGGTGGATTCCTGCTGTGGCTTGATTTCTTCCGCGCGCAGCCCGGCCAGACGTAGCGAGCGAATCTGTACAGTTTTGTCCTGAGGGAAAAGTTTGCACATCTGTTCGAGTGCAATGCGCATCGAGCTGGGTGGAAGATTGAATTTACTTGGGGCACGAATGAGCGTTTTTAAAAAGCGTTCTGTAATTAATTGTTTCGTTAGCGGGCTTATCTTCATCTTCCTTCCATCTTTTTGTGCTTTTATTGTTCATGTTGATTATTTACCAACCATATTTACAAGGTTACACTAAATAGTCACAGCGAAAAATTGAAAATTTGTTGTGACTTTTTAATACTACATGGGTCTATTTTCAGACTAAGGAAATGAAGAAAAATGAAAAAAATAGCGCTTACGTTAGGACTACTAGGCTTATCTGCACTGGCGAATGCTGCGGATCCTTTAAACGGCACAGTATGGAAAACCATTGATGATAAAACCAAGCAACCTAAGGCCCTGGTTAAGTTTACTGAACAAAAGAATGGCACCTTGACGGCAAGTATTCAGTCGGTGTTAACCAAAGGTGAAGAAAATGCTTGTACCAAATGTGAAGGTCCATATCACAACAAATCTCTGAAAGGCCTGACCATTGTCAAAGGGCTTAAAAATGCCGGTGGGACTAGCTATGACAGCGGTTCGATCCTGGATCCGCAATCCGGTAAAACCTATAAGTTGAAAGGCCAGCTGGCAGACGGTGGCAAGAAACTTGAGCTACGTGGTTTCATCGGTGTAGCGGCATTGGGTCGTAACCAGACTTGGATTCGTGCCAACTAATTTATTTTAAGCAGATATACAAAAGCCTGATCGATGTCAGGCTTTTTTATGAGTGTTATTCAATACAAGATATTAGTGGGCTAAGCTACGATAAGCTGTTTCATCAAAACCGGCAATAAATCCTGTAGAGGTTGCCAAGATTGGACGTTTGATTAAACTGGTATGGGTGGTTAATGCATTAATTAAGGCATCTTCACTCGACAGGGCGGTTTGTTGCTCTTCTTCACTGAGTTTACGCCAGGTGGTGCCTTTCTTATTCAGGACCACGTCCTGACCCAAGGCATCCAGCCAGGTTTTGATGGTTTCAGCATCGATGCCCTGTTTTTTATAATCATGAAATTCATAACTCAGACCTTGCTCAGTCAGTAGATCAAAGACTTTCTTCATCGAAGTGCAATTTTTAATTCCGTAAATTTTTAACATAGCTGCCATCTAAAAAATTTAAATCATGAACTAGCTTAACTAAATTGGCAGCAGCAGACCATGCAAAAGCAAATGAAAAAAAGGAAAAAGTTTTAAATAGCAGAAAAGTCATGTCATCAAAATGACATCAAGCAGCTTTAACATAAGCGCTAAGAAAAAGAATAACTTACCATTATAAGAAAAATAAAAATTTGGGAATGATAGAAATAGAAAACCCGCATTTAATCATCCTGATCATGCGGGTCTCAATCCAACGTCCAATCCATGAAAAACAAGCTAAATCTATAGTCTGTTTTATTTTCGTCCTACGGCGTCCTGTCCTTATGTTGTCGTCCTGACATGTCCTTGTGCCGTAGCGCTATAATGCTATGTTATTACATTGAGATAAACCCAAAAAATACGTCATGTCATGTAAGAGATAAGCCTTAATTGAGTGAACGTGTGTTCACTCAATTAAATAATGTAGATTATAGTTTGTAGTCGATGATCACGGGGGCATGGTCGCTAAACCATTGTTCTTTATAGACCCAGGCATTAACGGTGCGCTCTTTCCAGTCTGGAGAGCAGGCCTGATAATCAATCCGCCAACCAACGTTCTTGGCGCGTGCTTGTCCACGGTTTGACCACCAGGAATACAGCTCGGCTTCTTTGCGGACTTCACGGAAAGTATCGACATAACCAAGCTCATCGTAGATATGATCTAGCCAGGCACGTTCATGCGGCAAGCAACCCGAGGCTTTCTGATTGCCTGACCAGTTTTTAATATCAATACGTTTATGCACGATATTATAGTCACCGCAGACAATTACCGATTTATTTTCATCGCGCCACTGTTTCAGAATTTTTGCGTATTCTTCCAGAAAGTGATCTTTACGTGCTTGCGCTTCATCACCCGATGAACCGGAAGGCAGATACAGGGAACAGATCTGTACAGTTTGTTCTAGACCCAAGTCAAATTCAGCAGCAATAAAACGGCCTTGCGAATCGGCCAGTTCAAAACCCAGGCCATCGGTTAAAGACACAAAAGGCAGACGGCTATAAATGGCAGTACCGGCATAACCCGGACGCTCGGCAGGAAACAGGTGCGTGTACCAGCCTTCAGGCTTGAATTTATCGGTCCACTGCGCATGCGTGATCCGGCTTTCCTGCATGCAAATTACATCGGCATCCGACTGTTCCATCCATTCCAATAGGCCTTTGGTGACAGATGAACGTAAGCCGTTGACATTAATTGAAACGACGCGAAGAATTTTTTGATCACCTGGATAGCTACTCTTTGGTATCATGCGCAAGTCTTACCTTGATTAATGGATTTAGGAGCACCTCATGTCAACGCCAGCTCAGTTTAACCCGCAAGCTTTTATCGAACTCGCATTATCACGCGGTGTGCTTAAATTTGGTGAGTTTACTTTAAAATCGGGACGTGTGAGTCCCTATTTTTTTAATGCGGGTCTGTTGAATGATGGTGAAGCCTTGACACTGCTGGCTTCTGGCTATGCTGCAAAACTGACTGAATGTGACCATGTTGAAGTGATTTTTGGCCCTGCATATAAAGGCATTCCTTTTGTGGCAGCAACTGCTGTGGCTCTGTCGCAAAATCATGGGGTAAGTGTGCCATGGGGTTTTAACCGCAAGGAAGCCAAAGACCATGGCGAGGGTGGCGTATTGGTCGGTGCTTCTGTAGCAGGTAAAAAAGTCTGGATCATTGATGATGTGATTACCGCAGGCACAGCGATTCGTGAAGTCGTCACCATCCTGAAAAATGCCGGTGCCCAAATTGCAGGTGTATTAGTGGCACTAGACCGCCAGGAAAAAGGTCAGGGTGATTTATCTGCGATTCAGGAAGTGCAGCAAGAGCTTGAGATTCCTGTACATGCCTTAATTACTATGAAAGATTTAATGGACTACCTAGAAGCGAAAGGTGACCTAGAAGCTTTGGCGAAAATGGAAGATTACCGTGTTAAATACGGAATCTAAGCCTAGATTGGTATAGAAAAGGAAGCTTGTGCTTCCTTTTTTTGTAGATGTTCAATTTGCTAAACATTTGAAATTTATTATCTCTGTCTATTCTTGTAAGCATTGGCTTACATCAATTCCAGCACTTTGCGGCTGTTTTTAATAGTGGAAATTTCCTATGATGGCTTTAACAGGAACAGGACGTTCCACACAAGAATAACAATACATAAATACAAGGAAAGTAAGGTACGACAGGAGTTATACCAAGCGAACGCATACGGAAAACCCCTGGCAGGATGCCAGGGGTTTTTCATTTTTATCTTTTTATAAAGTCTAACTGAGCAGCAATGACTCAGTAATATTATTCTTAAAAATTCATTGTTAATGAGCTAAATAGAGGAGCAGAAAACCTTTCACCAAAATTATGAATCTTCAGAGCTAAAAAAAGCACCTGAAGGTGCTTTTTCTTATTGCTGGGCTAAATTATAGCGCAACGATATTGATCGCATTTGGACCTTTTTGACCATCAACCACGCTAAAAGAAACGCGTTGACCTTCAAACAAAGTTTTGAAACCAGAACTGCTGATTTCTTTGAAATGAGCAAAAACGTCAGGACCTGATTCTTGTTGAATAAAACCAAAACCTTTAGTTTCGTTAAACCATTTTACTGTACCGGTAACTGTAGTAGACATAATATAACCTGTTAAATTTTAATAATTTTAGTCATAGAAATGACTATGGATAACTTGGAAAAACAATAAGAATTGAAATAAAGATCTGAAAAAACTGAGGATTATAAATAATACTGCGGCACTTAAAGAAGCTTAACTAAACAACGCTTTTTTCTAGTTAAACACAGCATAGCCTAAATCAGAAAATATTCAAGTTTTTTATATTTATTATTTATTTTTCTTATAAAAGTGGCTCAGTTCTTCTTTTTTTAAAAATTTCAAGCTGGTTTTGCCTTGAGCTTTATCGGTTGAATTTGAGCTCTAACGAAGCTAAACAATGAAATACACGTTGTGTTTGTGTTACTTTATGTTAATCAGAATCGTTCAGTACTCAGCAAGATTTTACTAAGTCAGTGTATTTTATAACTTTGGGTAAATTAATATCTGTAGCTTTAAGATAGTTATCGTCATTGCTCATGTATAAAAATCCACCTATATTAAAACTCAATTGGAAAAATTAACTATAAGAATTTCTTAATTTTAATTTAAAACCAAATACGAGTGAGTCTCATGGATTACTGGAACAGTGTGTTACTTATATCCATCATCACCATGGTTGGACTGGCCATGATCATCCTGTTCGTCGGATGTAAAATGTGGAAGAACTTGGTGGTTACTTTACTGATTGCCACCTTGATTGGTTTTCTGATTGTATGTGCAATCAATTTTGTTTTTGGCGATCGTCTTCAATTTCTATGGGGTGCCCCTGAGACTGGTGATAGTAATTTTATGCTGGAAATGGGGCTGCTGAGCCTGTTAATTGGCGGTGTAAGTACCTTTATCATTATGTTAGGCACTTTGGTTGCTAAAAGTAACAGTGGAAATCAAGGCGATGAAGACTAGTTTTTCGCAAAATAACAAGTGTCTTAATGAGCGGGAAAGTGCAGAAAAACATCGCATATGCAGTGCGTAGGCTTAAAAAATCTTTGTCAGCCAAATGTATAGTGCCATAGCGCTACGGGGCATAAATGGCGTTTCATATCCCGTAGCTGCATAATTTTCTGTATCAAAAATTTAGAACATCATTCTTAGACCTGCACCATAGATCCAGCCTTTTTCAGAATCAGAGCTTTGCTGCCAGGCTGTCTGTTTGTTGCCTTTACTATATTCATAACCCACTTCCAGATAAGGCATGAGCTTTTTGCTCAGTTCATAGCGTGTTTCCAGGCCCAAGGTGGCATGACTAAGGCCGGTTTTTTTCGCATTCGCTGCCTGATCATTCAGGATGACATCCAGTTCGACAAAGGGCTGCATAATCAGTTTCTGAGTCAGTAACAGGTCACGCTCTGTTTCCAGTTTTAATCCGACAAAGTCATCTTCACCGACATAGACATGAGCATCCGTTTCGAAAAAGTAGGGGGCCAGGCCATGCAGGCCAAATACTGCATCGAAGCGCTCGTTCTGCTGGTTTGTAGAAGGCTCGGCTAAATTTTCCTGTCGATAGCGCACCCCGGTCTGCACATCCCAAAAATCGGAAATATTGCGGCTATACAACACTTTGGCATCATATTCGGCCTGATGGGATTCATGTTTGTCGGCTTCTAACTTGAGGAAGATTTTATTTTCATCCGTGCCGACTCTGGCCTGGTTCTTGGACTTGAATGCTCCATTTCTCTCTGAACTATGCTGCCATTTCTGGTCCAGAATAATCTGGCTATAAATCTGTGCACCATGTTCTTTACGATGATCATGTTCGCTGGCAGAACTGACTGAATTTTGTGGCGTGCTCAGCACCTGCTGTTGATGCAATAACTTTGGTGGCGGTTGATAGGATGAGGCATCTGCTGTTCCAGTATGCTGTGCGTGGTTATCAGCCATGTTTTGCATGGCATGATGTCCGCTATGATGCTGATGTTCAGCATGGCTTGTATGATCGCTAGAAGCTGCCGCAAAAATACTCAGGCTGCTTAGGGTAAGCGCACTGCTAAGCACTGACTTTACAAAAAGATTAGTGATGTGCATGGCTTTCTCCTTGGGCCGCTGCTGGTTTCGACGGCATTTTTTGTGAAGAAGGGTGAGATGCTTGATCTTCATCAACATGTGCCACAATCAGCTTGTTCATCATGCCGGCACTCATGTGATAGAGCAGATGGCAGTGAATCGCCCATTCTCCCAGTTCGTCTGCTGTGAGCAGGGTAGTCACCGTTTTCCCGGGCGGCACAATCACAGTGTGTTTATTTGGCATATTTGCAGCAGACTGACCATTTTCCAGCTGCATAAACATGCCATGCAAATGCATCGGATGGGCCATCATGCTGTCATTGATAAATTTCAGCCGGATCCGCTCGCCATATTTCACCTGAAGTGGCTCGGCATCACTGAATTTTTTACCGTTAATGGTCCAGATGTAGCGCTCCATGGTTCCCCCCAGACGAATCACCAGTTCACGTTCTGCTGCGCGGGTATCAGGTTGCGGTGTCAGTGCTTTGAGGTCTTGATATTGCAAAGCTTTGTGCCCTGCAGGCGTAGACATATTGGCCCAGCCCTCAACCGGCTGATGAGGCTGATTGGTTCCGGACATGGCATTATGACTTGCATGCATGTCGTGCTGGGCATGTTGATCATGTTCACTTGTGGCAGTCTGCATGGTCTGACTGCTGTGTGTGTCATGTGACATGTCATGTTGTTCGCCATGTCCCATATCTTCCATGGTCAATAAGGCACGAGGGCGCGGTGTTGGTAATTGAACCGGAGCCAGGGCTTTACTTGAATCAGTTGCCTGATGCAGACTGCCAATGGCAAAGCCTGAGCGGTCGATCGATTCCGCTTCAATCTGGTAATGCGCTGCAGTGGGTTCCACAATCACATCATAGGTTTCAGCGGTTCCGATACGGAATTCATCTACATTGACCGACTGCACCGGTTGTCCATCGGCACTGACCACGGTCATTTTCAGCTGGGGAATACGCACATCGAAAAACGACATGGCAGAAGCATTGATGAAACGCAGGCGGACTTTTTCATTGGGCTGGAACTGGCCACTCCAGTTTTGTTGCGGCGTTTTTCCATTGACCAGAAAGGTATAACCGGTAACATCAGATAGGTCGGTTTTCAGCATACGCATCTGGTTCCACATCTTGCGGTCTGACCAGGTGGCCTTCAGGCCATCACGTTTCACCTGCTGGAGTACATCGCCCAAGGTTTCACGCTGGTTCTGATAATATTCGGCCGATTTTTTTAAATTGTTCTGAATCTGCTGGCCGCTTTGTTCGTGAAAATCTGACAGCATCACCACATAATCCCGCTCGGTTTGTTCATGTGGAGGTAGTAATGTCTGTGCTTTGGGGCGAATCACCAATGCGCCATAGAGGCCGTCCTGTTCCTGACCTTTGGAATGTGCGTGATACCAGTAGGTGCCGTTTTGACGAACCTTGAAGCGATAAGTAAAAGACTGCTTCGGTTTGATCCCCTGAAAACCGTTAAATCCGGGCACACCATCCATCAGCCCAGGCAGGAGGAGGCCATGCCAGTGCAGCGAGGTATCCTGATTGTTCAGGTTGTTTTGTACATGAATGACTGCATCATCACCTTCTTCAAATTCCAGCAAGGGTGCAGGGAATTTTCCGTTTACAGTGATACGCTTGACCGTCTTTCCGGTGAGATTGATCGGGCTTTCATCAATGACCAGATGATATTCTTTTACGGCTGCAAACAAGGCAGACGACGAGATGAGACCGAAGCCCAGACACAGGCTTTGACTGATTTTAAGCAACATAACTTAATCCTTAATGAATAAAAAAATTTAAAAATTCAGGATCAAGCTTTGGGTGGGCGCAGGATTTCTTGCCAGTAACCGGCAAGGTGCTGGGCATGGTAAGCAGGGAGGAGGGTTTTTTCCGGATAACCGTGATCAGGCACGCTTAACTCGGGCGTTGTAATGGGCAGGCTGGTGACCAAGTTCTGGCAGGCCATAGTGCCACAATCCAGACAATCTGATGACTGCTGGGTGCTGTCACTGACACAGTCCGGCTGAATCAGTTCCTGATCTTGATGATGATCAGTCTTATGCAGCGAGTGAGAAGCAGAGGGTTTTGTCATTTCCAGACAATGAGGATTCGTTTTTCAGACGGCATAACCAGATGCATGGTGTTTGCAGATGCGACAGACACACTGCTCCAGCCTATGGCAAAAACCACAAGCATCACCAACCAGATCTGTTTGACGAGCCGTATGAGCAAAAGTACACCCTGAAAAAATGCGCTGCATGTTTGAGCAATAAAAGCATAAACGCAGTAACTCAAATTAGCAAATTCTGGACAAGATTATTTTTTAGGTCACCTACATACTACTTTTTTCATAGGTTCAGGTTGCAGTTTCGCACTTTTCGCATTTTTTACAGTCTAGCAGCATCCCGAGTTTTTCTTTACGTCCTTGCTCGGTCATCACCCATGGGCGATTTTGCCAGGGCGGGGTATGCCGCACATGCTGGCCATGTCCGCAGGCCAGTTCTGCAACCCAATGCTGTTCCTCATCCAGGTGAAAACCGATAATGGCCTGTTGCATGGCATACCTCCCTTGAGCTCAAATTGCCTGAGCATCTATCTAAAAACCTATACAAAATAAGTCATGCAAAATCACCATAAACAAAAGAATCCACACAAGCTATACTCCTTGCCAAGTCATTTTTTGAAAAAGAGCAGAGACACATGCGCGTACTTGTTGTGATGGATCCCATTGAAAATGTAAACCTGAAGAAAGACTCGACCATGGCCATGCTGTGGGCAGCAGCACGTCGCGGGCATGAACTCGGTTATGCATTGCAGGAAGATTTATATATCGATCAGGGCAAGGCCTTTGGTCTGATCGCGCCGCTACAGGTATTTGAAGACTACGACCATTATTATGAACTTGGCGAAAAACAAAAAGAGTCGATCGCTGCTTATGACGTTGTCTTGATGCGTAAAGATCCGCCTTTTGATATGAACTTCGTCTATACCACTTATATTCTGGAGCAGGCAGAGCGCGAAGGGGCATGGATCATCAACAAACCGCAAAGCCTGCGTGACTGTAATGAAAAACTGTTCGCGACCCAGTTCCCGCATCTGCAAGTTCCGACCTTGGTGACTTCGCAGCAAAGCCTGATCCGTGAATTTCTCAAAGAACAGGTCGATGTGATTGTAAAACCGCTGGATGGCATGGGCGGCACCGGGATTTTCCGCCTGTATCAGGATGGCATCAACATCGGTTCAACCATTGAAATGCTGACCAATAATGGTACCCAGCCGATCATGGCGCAGCGTTATATTCCGGAAATTGTCGAAGGCGATAAACGCATCCTGATGATTAATGGCGAGCCAGTGCCGTATTGTCTGGCCCGTATTCCGCAAAATGGTGAAGTGCGCGGTAATCTGGCCGCGGGTGGTCTGGGCGAGGCGCGCCCACTGACTGAAACTGATAAGGCCATTGCAGCAAAAGTAGGGCCGTATCTCAGAGAAAAAGGTCTGGTCTTTGTAGGGCTGGATGTGATCGGAAATTATGTCACTGAAATTAATGTAACCAGTCCAACCTGTATCCGTGAAATTGATGCCCAGTTTGGTACTTCGATTGCGGATGATCTGTTTGCTGTGCTGGAAGCAGGTCAGGCCAATCAGGTTTAAAGGCAGCATTAGGTGAAAGAAGAGTCTGCTTGCAGGCTCTTTTTATCTTTTTATTTAGGGTAACGCTTAAATAAAAATGCCGTCATTACCATGCCCAGCATCGAAAGGCAGACAGTGATAATGGCAAGATTGGCCCAATATTGGGTGGCAGATATCAGCGCAGCGCTCAGGGTCGGTATAAAAAACTGTGCGCAGGCTGAAATTTGTAAAACCACACCCACACTGGCTGCTGCTGCATAGGCACGTGGTGCATAGTGCAGGGTAATCGCAAAAAACAGTGGTTGGGATCATCCCGCCAATCAGTGAAAACAGCAAGGCACTGACAACCTGCAATTCAAATGAGAGCCAGGCATTTGCAGCAAACACCAGACCACTGCTGCAGAGCATTGCTACAAATCCGGTACTCAATAAGGTGGGCGGTCTATAACCCTGTTGCAGCAACATGCCTGCGCCAAAAGTGCCCCCCAGATTGGCCAGCACGACTATCGAGACCAGCATCCCTGCGCGTTTTAAGTCCAGCCCCTGTTCGACATACAGCGTAGGCAGGAAGCCCGTGACAGTAATCCATTGACTGGTATAACAGGCAAAAATAATCGCCAGACAGATAATGGGAGGATGGGTCAGGGTAATTTGAACAATCTGCCAGAATGAGGTGTTTTCCGTAGCTGGCTGAGAAGAGTCTGGCTGTGTTACCAAGACAGGTTCAATATTTAAATATTGTTTAATCATGCCAGCAATGACAAGGCACAGGCAGCCCAAAATGGCCCAGATCATTTGCCAGTCCAGATATTCAAGCAGGAGAGGAATCGTCAATACGGCCAGACTGACACCGATGCCCATATAGGAACTCCAGAGTCCCATCTTGAAATTCAGTGTCTCAGCGCGGCTGGTACGTTTTAAAATTGCTGGCGCACACAAGGAAATGGTTAAAAACCCGATTCCTTCCATAAAGCGCAATACATATAAAGTGGCAGGCTGCGTAATCCAAAGCCCGGCAAAACTGCTCAGCCCTAAAATGATTAAGGCCATGATCAGGCAGCGCTTTAATCCCATTTTTTCCGAGAAGGCGCCAATGCATAGCGCAAACAGCATTCCGGCAGCCTGTACCAACGCTAATGAAAAACCAGCCTGGGTAAAACTCAGGTTTAAATCCTGCTGCAATACAGGAATCACGGCCGAAAGTTTGCCGACATGGATCGCAGCCAGATAACCGGCCAAGATAATCCATACATCATGACATGATATTTTTGACATTTATCCGAACTGAGTCCATTTAAAGCATCTGCTTGTACATCAAGCATCATTCATATATAGATATGAATAACATGAAAGTTTTATAAAATTGATAGGATTTAAGCCTAAGCTCATTAGTTGATGATAGGATATGGATTGACCGGGAGTGAGCTGTAAAGGGTTCTAAATAAAGCCCTGTCCGTGGCAAGGTTATTGATAATATAATGAGAAAATCATTTAAAATTGCTATGATATGTCACTTAAGTCGAAGGAAAAGTGCAGATCTTATAAATAAAACGAGTCTAAACTTGGAATTTGCATGAAAAAAACAATTAAAGCCTTGTTGAAATAAAGTAAATAAACTTTCATGGCCTGAGGTTTGTGATTACAATTGATTACTTAAATCAGATTTCCTGCTCCATTTTTTGAATTGAAGAATTAGACCGTGACCGACGCTCAGCAAAAACAGCCTAAACATGTCATGATGATGGCCGCAGGTACAGGTGGACATGTGTTTCCAGCGTTAGCTGTTGCCAAAGATTTACAACAACAAGGTATACAGGTCTCCTGGTTGGCCACACCCGCAGGCATGGAAAACCGTCTATTAAAAAACCAGAATATTCCCATTTATCAGATTGATATTCAGGGTGTACGGGGCAATGGTTTTGTACGTAAAGCCTTGGCCCCTTTTAAAATTATGAAAGCCACCTTCAGTGCCATGAAATTCATGAAACAGCTCAAGGTCGATGCCGTCGCCGGCTTTGGTGGTTATGTAGCCGGGCCGGGTGGTCTGGCTGCGCGTATTTTAGGTATTCCGGTGCTGATCCATGAGCAGAATGCAGTCGCCGGTTTTACCAATACCCAATTGTCGCGTGTGGCAAAAACAGTGTGCCAGGCTTTCCCGAATACTTTTCCGGCCCAGGAAAAAATCGTCACCACCGGCAATCCGGTACGACAGGAAATTAGCGAAATTTTAAATCCGTCCTGGCGTTATCAGCAGCGTGACAAGGCTGGATTGTCTTTACGTATTCTGATCGTTGGCGGGTCCTTGGGGGCGCAAGCCTTAAATGAACGGGTTCCGGAAGCCTTAAAGCAACTGAATGTACCTTTAAATGTCTATCATCAGTGTGGGCAAAATCATGCCGAGGCGACACGGGCACGTTATGAAAATGCACCGGCCAATCTGCAAGTTGAAGTCCAGCCCTTTATTGAAGATATGGCCAACGCCTATTCTGATGCCGATCTGGTGATTTGCCGTGCCGGTGCATTGACCGTGACTGAAATTGCCACTGCCGGGGTCGCTGCGATTTTTGTGCCGCTGCCAAGTGCGGTCGATGATCACCAGACGGCCAATGCCGGTTTCCTGGCCAATATCAATGCGGCAAAGATTTGCCCGCAGGCCACTATGACCCCGGACAGTTTAAAAACCTTATTAGAGCCGATGCTGAATCGCCAGCTGTTAATGGAAATGGCCGTGAAAGCACGCCGCCAGGCTCAACCCGATGCGACTCAACATGTGGTCCGTTTAATTCAAGAATTATCATCCGAGTAAACTATGTCTCCAACAACCCCAGCTGAACAAGCGAAAAAATTAATCAAAGTGCCGGAAATGCGCCGTATCAAACACATTCATTTTGTGGGGATCGGTGGTGCAGGCATGTGTGGTATTGCAGAAGTGCTGAAAAACCAAGGCTACAAAGTGTCTGGTTCAGATATCAAGGCTTCCAAGACCACAGCGCAGCTGGAAGCAAACGGGATTAAAGTCTATATCGGACATACTGCAAATAATATTAAAGGTGCTAATGTGATCGTGGTGTCTACCGCGATTGATCAGGAAAACCCGGAAATTAAAACTGCGATTGAAAATCGTATCCCTGTGGTTCGCCGCGCGGAAATGCTGGGTGAACTGATGCGTTACCGTCATGGTATTGCCGTTGCCGGCACGCATGGCAAGACCACGACCACCAGCCTGATCACCTGTATGCTGGCTGAAGAAAACATGGATCCAACCTATGTGATCGGTGGTTTACTGAACCGTACCGGTATGAACGCAGCCTTGGGTGCCAGCCGTTATATCGTGGCCGAAGCCGATGAGTCAGATGCTTCTTTCCTGCACCTGGAACCGATGGCTGCCGTGGTGACCAATATTGATGCCGATCATATGGATACCTATGGCGGTAGCTTCGATGTCCTGAAAGATACCTTTATCCAGTTCCTACAAAAATTGCCATTTTACGGCTTGGCCGTAGTCTGTGGTGATGATGCCAATATCCGTGAAATCATGCCGCGAATTGCACGTCCGTTACTGACTTATGGTTTCAATGAAGACAATGACATCCGCGCAGTAGATGTTGATCAGGATGGCATGCAAACCCACTTTACCGTATTGCGTAAAGAGCGTGAGCCATTGCGTGTAACGGTCAACCAGCCAGGTTTGCATAATGTGCTGAATGCCCTGGCCGCGATTGGTATAGCAACCGATGAAGGCGTGTCGGATGCTTCAATCTGCCGTGCACTGGAAGGTTTTAGTGGTGTGGGTCGCCGCTTTGAAGTTCAGGGTGAGTTTGAAATTGACGGTGGTAATGTGAAACTGGTGGATGACTATGGTCACCATCCAAAAGAAGTGGAAGCGACGATTAAAGCCGCGCGTCAGAGTCACCCGGACCGTCGTTTGGTAATGATGTTCCAGCCACACCGTTATAGCCGTACCCGTGACTGTTTTGATGATTTTGTGGAAGTGCTTTCGACTGTAGACCAATTGTTGTTGCTGGATGTTTATCCTGCCGGTGAAAAACCGATTGTCGGGGCGGATAGCCGTAGTTTAGCCCGCAGCATTCGTTTACGTGGCGAAGTTGAGCCGATTCTGGTTGATGCGGCGGACGGCAACCTGAATCAGATCATGAGAAAAGTATTGCAAGCAAATGACTTGTTATTAACCCAGGGCGCAGGTAATGTTGGAGCAATCTCAGTCGAACTTGCACAAAATCACTTATATATAAAATAGTCATCTTGTGTGACTGAATTGAATTGACCAGATTGAAAAAAGTTTAAGGATATAAACGTGTCAAATGCTTCAAAATTCGGAAAAGTTGCCGTGTTGCTTGGTGGTAAATCTGCAGAGCGTGAGGTTTCTCTAGACAGTGGTACGGCGGTACTTGAGGCATTAGTGCGTTCAGGGGTCAATGCAGAAGCGTTTGACCCGCAGCAGCGTAGTGTCACAGAGCTGGTAAATTATGATCGTGCTTTCATTGTATTGCATGGACGTGGCGGGGAAGATGGCCAGATCCAGGGCGCACTGGAATGGTTAAACGTACCGTATACCGGTACGGGCGTACAAGGTTCTGCGATCGGCATGGACAAGGTCAAGACCAAGCAGGTCTGGCAGGGTTCGGAATTGCCGACAGCGCCGTATCGCATTGTCACCAAAGATTCTGATGCGACCGACATTGTTAATGCTTTAGGTTTGCCTTTGATTATCAAGCCGGTACATGAAGGTTCCAGTATCGGCATGAGCAAGGTTGAGAAAATTGAAGACTTTGCTGAAGCAATTACCAAGGCAACTGAACATGATGCCGTGGTGATGGCAGAAAAATGGATTACCGGCCGTGAATACACCATTGTGGTTTTAAATGGTCAGGCGCTACCTGTGATTCGTCTTGAACCGCCTCAAGATGTTGCTTTCTACGATTATGAAGCGAAATATCAGCGTAATGATGTGCAATATGGCATTCCATGTGGTTTAACTGAAGCTGAAGAGCAGCAGTTAAAAGCCTTAAGTTTGCGCGCATTCCAGGCAGTCGGTGCCAGCGGTTGGGGCCGGATTGATGCCATGCAGGATGAACAGGGCAACTTCTGGTTGCTTGAAGTGAATACCGTGCCAGGCATGACCAGTCATTCACTGGTGCCAAAAGCGGCAGCTGCAGTCGGATACAGTTTTGATGAGCTGTGTGTGGCGATTCTGGAACAGACCTTGACTGGTTCGGCACACTAAATATGGCTCAACTTCCTGTTTCCATGCGCCGTAAACGTGCTGCGATTACCTCAATTCACGACAAGCCGCCGACACGCAAAGAAAAGCTGACCAATTTTGGTGGCTGGTTATTGTTGTGTATTGCGGTATTGGTGCTGGCCTTTGGAATATTGGGCTTATATAAGGTCATGACCAATAGTGACGTGGCAGAGCTGGGCGTGATAGGTACGCGCTCGGCTGCTGAACAGCGTCAGGTCATGCAATATGTGTCACCGATTGTGACCAAAAACTATTTTACTTCAGATCTGGAAGCGATCCGTGATCGTACCCTGGAATTGTCCTGGGTAGATCGGGTTGTGGTTTCCCGAGCCTGGCCAAATGGCATTCGGGTGCGGGTGATGCCGCATCATGCGATTGCGCGTTGGGGAACGGGACGTTTATTGAGTGACAGTGGTGTGATTTTCACGGAAGTCACACCCAAGAATTATCAGGCATTACCGTTACTACATGGGCCGGCGAGCCATGCAGAAACCATGATGCGTCGTTATAATGAAATTAATCAATTATTTTTGCCACAAGGCATTCGTCTAAAAGAATTATATCTCACCGAGCGAATGACCTGGTTTATGCAGTTTGATTCGGGTTTAAGAATAATTGTGGATAAAGATCAGACCATGAGCAAATTACAACGCCTGAGCCATCTGTCTCAGAGTGATTTGAAGCCGGTCTGGTCTAAAATTTCGGCCATCGACCTGCGTTATCGCAATGGATTGTCGATCCAGTGGAAAAATTCAATTCCGCCTAAAATTGTAAATGGACATTTTATTGTAACCATTGATGACACGGGCGTTGAGAATAATGTAACAGTAAAGCCATAATGACCGGCTTTAAAAAATAGAGGCATTTAAAGCCATAAATCTAACAAACACGTAATGGTAGTAGTGAATAATGAGTGAAGCTGTTCCCTCGGTTGTGGCGATTGACATTGGGACACACAAAGTTTCAGTTTTGATTGGCAAGGTACACGCGCCAGACAATATCCAAGTGATTGGTATGGCCACCGCTCGTAACCGAGGCATGAGTAAAGGGAAAATTGTCAGTCTCGATAAAGTTATTACTGCAATTAAAAATGCCGTTCAAGAAGCAGAAGATATGGCGGAATGTCGTGTACATTCTGCCTGGGTCTCTATTCCAAGTGCCGAATTAAAAAGCTTTTATGCTTCAGGTCGCACCTCGATCGACAATAGCGAGCATGCGATTACCACCAGTGAAGTGGTGCGTGCACTGGAATTGGCTAAAGCTAGTCATTTGACTTCAGATCATTATCTGGTCAGTGCTGTGCCTCTGGGTTTTGAGCTGGACGACTCACCGGAATGGGTGTTAAACCCGATTCGGATGTCGGCACATAGCATGACCGGACACTATCATTTGATGATGCTGCCGATCAGTACCATGCAGAATATTGATCGCGCCCTGAAAGGTGCCAATATTGGTGTAGAAAAAATGGTGGTGTCGAGCTTGGCTACTGCTGAAGCCAGCCTGCTGAAAGACGAAAAAGAATATGGCGTATGCTTAGTAGATATCGGTGCCGGCACGACCAATGTTGCAGTGTATGTGGATGGTCGTTTGGCCTTAACCCATACCTTCCAACGTGGCGGTGAACATGTGACCCGTGATATTGCAGCAGTATTGCAAACCACGACCGAAGAAGCTGAACGTCTGAAATTATTGTATGGCTGTGTCGACCTGAAAGTGGTCAAGCCGGATCATATGATTCAGTTCCAGGGGATTGATGGGCCACAAACCATCAGCCGGATTGAATTGACTGAAATCATCATGGCGCGTTATGAAGAAATTCTGGGTCTGGTGCGTGATGAATTGGTGAAAAACGGTGCTCTTCAGGGCTTGTATCATGGTGTGGTATTGACCGGCGATGCTAGTCATATCGAAGGAATGGTGAGCTTTGTTCGCCGTACCATGGGGGTCTCGGCGCATTTAGGTAATCCGCCGACTCAGGTGTATGCAGACGAACAACATCAGGCTGCTTTACGCCGCTCGCAATATAGTACTGTGGCTGGTTTGCTGATGTTTAGTCAGAGTGATACCCAGGACACAATTGTGGAACAGGATGATGTAGAACGGTTGTCATTGGCTAAGCGGGTCAAAAGAGCCTTGTTTGGCTTTAATGACACCTTGAAATCAATCTTTTAAGTCGATTTTTATTGTGAATATTGTTGGGAAGATGTAGTTAATCGGGCTTGTACTTGACAAGTGAACGCATGAGCAGCATTCTTAAAAACAATTTTATTAAGATTAAGGCAGTATACGGGCTTAGTGACTGCCAATTATGAATTAGGAATTTTATAGGTCATGGCCTCATTTGAATTTTTCGAAGACGATCATAGCGATAGCAATGGTCAAGCCCGTTTCACTGTGTTTGGTGTAGGTGGTGCGGGTGGTAATGCTGTACAACATATGTTGCAGTCCGATATCCAGGGCGTAAAGTTTGTTTGTGCCAATACGGACAAGCAGGCATTGGATCGCATGGAAGCCGAATTTAAAATTCAGCTGGGCGAGCAAAGTACCCGTGGTCTGGGTGCAGGTGCAAATCCGCAAGTCGGCCAGACCGCAGCAGAAGAAAGCCGTGAACTGATCCGCCAGCAGCTTGAAGGGACCGATATGGTCTTTGTTACTGCAGGTATGGGTGGTGGTACCGGTACCGGTGCAGCGCCAGTCGTGGCTGAAATTGCGAAAGAAATGGGTATCCTGACCGTTGGTGTCGTGACCACGCCATTTAACTTTGAAGGCAAACGCCGTTTACAGTCTGCTGAAAAAGGCATCGAAGCCCTTGAGCAGCATGTAGACTCATTAATCATCATTCCAAACCAGCGTCTATTGAAAGTCTTCCGTGATATTTCAATGAAAGATGCATATAAAAAAGCGGATGATGTTCTACTGAATGCAGTACGCAGTATTTTTGATTTAGTCGTCCGTCCTGGCCATATCAACCTTGACTTTGCTGACTTGAAAACAGCCATGAGCACCCGTGGTTATGCCATGATGGGTGTGGGTCTGGGGCGTGGTGAGAATCGTGCACGTCAGGCTGCTGAGCAGGCAATCCGTAGTCCATTACTCGACAACGTGACTATCATGAATGCCAAAGGTATTCTGATTAACGTGACCGGTGGCGATGATGTGACTTTCGGTGAAATTGAAGAAATTACTGATGTCGTGAACCAGATTGTCGATTTAGATGAGGGTCAGGTGTTCTACGGTACCGTTTTTGATCCGGATGCGCGTGATGAAATCAGCGTGACTGTGATTGCAACAGGTTTAACCCGTCATGCAGCGGATTCAGTTGAACCGACCAAACGTACTAATGTACAGGCAACTCGTCCAGCAGCAGTTGCACAGGCTGTGGTGGAAGATGATGATGTACCGGCAATTCAGCGTCAGCAGCATGAAACAGGGGCAGCAGCGAATCCAGCGGCGGCTTCGGTTTCTAGCTCGCGCCCAACGCCAATGAGCATTCAGGATTATCTTAAGAATCAACAGCGTAAATAACATGTAACATCATGTGTTTAGATGGATTAGACAGGAAAGGTGGCTTTTAAGCCACCTTTTTGTTTTTTATCAATGGCCAAATATGCTAACGTATAGCGGTTTTATAGATGAACAGATGATAAAAGCATGTTGAAACAACGTACCCTGAAACGTGTCGTGAAAGCGAGCGGAATCGGTCTTCACAGTGGGCAGAAAGTCATGATTAACTTTGTGCCGCACCATGCCGATGGGGGAATTGTGTTTCGTCGTATAGACCTGAACCCACCAGTGGACATTCCAGCTGATGCCATGCTGATTCAGGAAGCCTTTATGTGCTCGAACCTCGTTCAGGAAAATGCCAAAGTGGGCACCATTGAACATGTCATGAGTGCGATCGCTGGTCTGGGCATTGATAACCTGATTATTGAAGTATCGGCTTCTGAAGTCCCGATTATGGACGGCAGTGCAGGTCCGTTTATTTACCTGTTGATGCAGGGCGGTTTGCAAGAGCTGGATGCTGCTAAAAAATTCGTCAAGATTATTAAACCGGTTGAAGCACTGATTGATGACAAACGTGCCATTTTTAGCCCACATGAGGGCTTTCAGCTGAATTTCACCATTGATTTTGATCATCCTGCCTTTAAAAAAGAACATCAGTCTGCCAGTATCGATTTTTCTACTGAAACCTTCGTTTATGAAGTCAGTGAAGCGCGTACCTTTGGTTTTATGAAAGATCTGGATTATCTCAAAGCCAATAACCTGGCGCTGGGTGCCAGTCTGGAAAATGCCATTGGTGTGGATGAAACTGGGGTCGTTAATGAAGAAGGTTTACGTTTCTCGGACGAATTTGTACGTCATAAAATTCTGGATGCCGTGGGTGATTTATATCTGCTCGGACATCAGATTATTGCCAAATTTGATGGTTACAAATCTGGACATGCCTTGAATAATCAACTTTTACGCAATGTGAAAAGTGATCCAAGCTGCTATGAAATTGTAACATTTGATGACGAAGCCAATTGTCCAATCATGTATGTGAATGTGACATAAGTCATTGTGTTTGTGTCTTTATGTTTTTGTTATTGCTTTAATACTGTGACACACATCACATAATGTTTGCTTTTTAATTTATTACATTTGATTGCGATGTTACTTTTTATTGCTTGCCAAACGTAGTAAAGCTTGGCTAAGCTTAGGGTCGCTTATAAAGTCAGCAGCACTACGAAGTAATTCCTGTGTTTCTGCATTTAAGGCTCTTTCAGGTGTTGCTGAAACAGGTGGCGTTTGCGAAGGATTCCGCAGGCAAACTTGAAGTTTAGTGAGATCTGTTAATTCATTTATTTGAGAGAGTTGTGAAATGTATTGCTTTTGAAGATAGGCCAATTGACTGATCATGGCCTGATTTTCACCAGTAATCGTTAACACACCATTTTGATAGCAGACAACTTGCCAGCGTTCCGGTTGGGGCAATAGCGGTTGTACGAGTTTCGTAAGTTTCTGCCAGGCAGCGACTTGTGATGAGAGAAACGAAAAGTTTCCTGTTTTTATCTGTTTTCTTGTTTGTTGAAAAACGTTGACAGGTTCCGACATACATAATTCCTACATATTTATGTCTTAATCTTATGCGCTTCTTTTAGTGGATATCAAGGATAGAGATCTTCAAGGAACTCGATTAAAGCAGTTTAGAGAGGTTTTTTATGCATATGCGACGTATTTTGTTGGCATTTTCTTTATCAGTTTCAGCGGCTTCGGTTGCGTTCGCAGATTTAGTCAATCTAAATCAAGAAAATGGTTCAACAGATCGTATCGAGCAATTGACGCGTACTCTGGCACAGGGTGCATATACTCATCCAGATGATATCGATATTCCAGCACAGACTAAATTGAATGTTCAGCTTCGTGAGAAGCCGGTTGAATTGAACAATCGTACGCTTGCTCAGAAGTATGCCAATACTTCATCCAACAAAGCGGCAGCAAATAGTGCTTATTCTTGGTTAATTTCTCATCCTTTACCTAATTCTCGCGTAAGTTCAAATTACGGTGGCCGTACTATGGGTGGCCGTGCTGAAAATCATTCAGGCCTTGATCTTGCAGCGCCAAGTGGTACACCAATCTATGCAACAGGTCCAGGGATTGTGACCAAATCAGGTTGGGGTACAGGTTATGGTCAATACGTTGAAATCAATCATGGCAATGGCTATTTAACGCGCTATGCTCATGCTTCACGTCTTATTGCACGTGTGGGAGAGCAGGTGCAAGCGGGTGATCATATTGCCAACGTTGGTTGTACTGGTCGCTGTACCGGTCCACACTTGCATTATGAAGTAGTAAAAGACGGTCAACGTAAAAACCCATCTACTTATTTGGCCATGTTACCTTAAGTATAGACCTGAATAACAAGATGCATCTCTATACATAAAAAATCTCCGATAAGCATTTTAAAGCGTTTAAGCTGAAGGCTCTTCAAGTCAACTTGAAGGGCTTTTTGTTTTATCGCTTTTAGATATCATATTATCACCAACTATTATAATGATTGTATAATAAATCGCCTTTATTGACTATTTTTTGTTATGTTGTGTAATTATACGTCACCCATCATTTAGTTCCTAAATAGTACTGCTAAATCGCATTCAGCTGAGGCCATACCTGCTGAGGTCTCAAATATGGTACATATAAGACATTAGATTAGGCTTTTAGGAACTGTAGATTATGGCGTTTTATGGCGATACAGACGCGCAAGAAACCCAAGAATGGCAAGATGCATTTGACTCTGTTTTGCAGCACATGGGCACTGAGCGTGCAGCATTTTTGTTAGAAAAACTTTATCAACGCGCAATTGCAAAGCATGTTCCTATTCAGCGTTTAAATACTCCCTACTTAAATACGATTTCTGTTGAAGAACAACCTGCCATGCCGGGCGACCAGGACATGGAGCGTCGTATTCGCGCGCTGATCCGTTGGAATGCCTTGGCAATGGTCTTACGCGCGAATAAAACCGGTGATGATCTCGGTGGTCACCTGGCGAGTTTTGCTTCTTCCGCAACCCTTTATGATGTGGGCTTTAACCACTTCTTCCGCGCCAATAGCGATAGCTTCGGCGGCGACATGATCTATTACCAGGGTCACTGTGCACCTGGTATTTACGCGCGTTCATTTTTAGAAGGTCGTTTGACAGAAGAGCATTTGAATAATTTCCGTCGTGAAGTGGGCGGTAAAGGTTTGCCATCTTATCCGCACCCTTATTTGATGCCGGACTACTGGCAGTTCCCAACCGTATCGATGGGTCTTGGACCAATCATGTCGATTTATCAGGCACATATTCAAAAGTACCTGATGAACCGTGGCCTGATCAAAGAAGAAGATCGTAAGGTTTGGGCGTATTTGGGCGATGGCGAGATGGACGAGCCGGAAAGCCTGGGTGCAATTTCTCTGGCAGGTCGCGAAAAGCTCGATAACCTGATCTGGGTGGTGAACTGTAACTTGCAACGTCTGGATGGTCCGGTACGTGGTAATGGCAAGATCATTCAGGAACTTGAGTCACTATTCCGCGGCGCAGGCTGGCGTGTGATTAAAGTTGTGTGGGGCCGTCATTGGGATCCACTACTGGATAAAGATAAATCCGGTGCACTGAAAGCAGTGATGGAAGAAGCAGTCGATGGCGATTTCCAGCGTTACCAGGTAAAAGGTGGTGCTTACGCGCGTGAAAAGTTCTTCGGTAAATATCCAGAAGCCAAAGAGCTGGTGAAAGATTTAAGCGATGAAGATATTGATAATCTGAACCGCGGTGGTCATGACCCGTACAAAGTTTTTGCTGCTTATGCCGAAGCATGTACGGCCAAAGGTCAGCCGACCGTGATTCTGGCGAAAACCGTGAAAGGTTATGGTTTGTCCGAGGAAATCGAAGCAGTCAACAAAACTCACCAAATCAAGAAGATGCAAATCAATTCTTTGAAATATGTGCGTGACCGATTCAATCTTCCTTTCACCGATGAACAGCTGGAAGAAGTACCATTCTACCGTCCAAGCGAAAATTCACCTGAATTGAAATATATGAAGGCACGTCGTGAAGCGCTAGGTGGCTACCTGCCTGCACGTCGTAAAGAAAGCGAACAGCTGGCGATTCCTGGACTTTCAGTATTTGATTCGGTCTTGGCTGGTTCAAATGGTAAAGAACAATCGACCACGATGGTGATGGTACGTTTAATCTCTGCACTTCTTAAAGAGAAAGCGATTAAAGACCGCGTTGTTCCAATCGTGCCAGATGAAGCACGTACTTTCGGTCTGGAAGGGATGTTCCGTCAGCTCGGTATTTATGCCGCGCATGGCCAGAAATATACCCCGGAAGACCAAGAACAGCTGATGCATTACCGTGAAGCCAAAGACGGTCACATGCTACAAGAAGGGATTAACGAAGCTGGTGCGATGAGTGCATGGGCGGCCTTAGGCACAAGTTATTCAACCAATAACCTGCCAATGATTCCGATGTACATGTACTACTCGATGTTTGGTTTCCAGCGTATCGGTGATATTGCATGGGCAGCCGGCGATGCACAGGCACAAGGTTTCTTGCTGGGTGCAACCGCAGGTCGTACTACACTGAACGGTGAAGGCTTGCAGCATCAGGATGGTCATTCACACATCTTGGCCAATACCATTCCAAACTGTGTCTCTTATGACCCATGTTTCGGTTATGAACTAGCAGTGATCGTGCATGATGGTTTACAACGTATGTATGTGAACCAGGAACGTGTGTTCTACTACCTGACTGTGATGAACGAAAACTACGAGCATCCGGAAATGCCAAAAGGTGTTGAAGAAGGCATCAAGCGTGGTATGTACTTACTGGAAGAAGATGAAAAAGCCACTGTTCAGTTACTGGGCTCAGGTGTAATCCTGCGTGAAGTGATCAAGGCGGCGAAGATTCTGCGTGAAGAATATCAAATTCATTCAAATGTCTACAGCGTAACCAGCTTCAATGAACTGGCACGTGATGGTATGGTATGTGAAGAATACAACCGCTTGCATCCGCTGGCTGAAGATGTGAAAGAAGCATGGGTATCGAAACAGCTCCGTGGTACTGAAGGTATCGTGGTGTCTGCAACCGATCATATGCGTGCTTATAGCGAACAGATCCGTGCTTATCTTCCAGATGGCCGTCCATTCGTAGCATTGGGTACTGACGGTTATGGCCGTTCAGATACACGTGCCAACTTGCGTAGTTACTTCGGTGTTGATGCTGCCCATATTGTGGTGGCAACCCTGAAAAAACTGGCAGATGAAGGTGAAGTTGATGCGCGTCTGGTAAAAGATGCGATCTCGACTTTCGAGCTTGATACAGATCGTCCAGTGGCTTGGGCACCTCAAGAAACCCCATCTGTACATGCTGTTGCTGACTACAAAGAGGAGAACTAAGCATGCAAATTACGACTCCTGATATTGGTGTAGACAAGGCAACCGTGGCCGAAATTCTGGTCAAAGTCGGTGATACGATTGCGATTGATGACAGCATCGTGTTGCTTGAATCCGATAAAGCCTCTGTTGAAGTGCCCAGCACTTCAGCAGGGGTGGTGAAAAGCATTCTGGTCAGTCAGGGTGATGAAGTGACTGAAGGCGCGGTACTGATTGAACTGCAAGCTGAAGATGGCAGTACGGATGTGGTCGAGCCACAGCAAGCAGATGCCTCACAAAAAACCTCAGAAAATACACCGACGTCTTTGCCTGATCAGGAAATCATGCAGGAAATCGCTTCACATCAGCCTAAAGCTTCTGCTGCTCCTGAGGCACAAGCGAGCTCACAGGTGGTTGATGTTCAAATCCCCGATATTGGTGTAGAAAAAGCCACTGTCGGTGAAATTCTGGTTTCTGTCGGTGATGAAATCGAAGTGGATCAAAGCATCGTGGTGGTGGAATCAGACAAGGCGACTGTTGAAGTGCCAAGTACGGTTGCGGGCACGGTGGAATCTATCGAGATTAAAGAAGGCGATACCATTAAAGAAGGTGTGGTCATTCTGAAAGTGAAAACGGCTGTTTCGACAGCATCAGCACCGACAGAAGCACCTCAAGCACCAGTTGCTCAAGCGGCGGCCCAAGAGAAAGCAGTCGAAGCACCAGAAACGCCAGTAACACCTGCGGGTGATGTTGAAGTGATGGTGCCTGATTTGGGTGTAGACAAGGCGGCTGTAGCTGAAATTCTGGTTCAGGTCGGTGATACGGTTGAAAAAGACCAAAGCATCATCGTGGTGGAATCAGACAAGGCGACTGTTGAAGTGCCAAGCACTACAGCCGGCGTGATTAAAGCCATTCATGTTGAACTGGGTCAAAATGTCTCTCAAGGCATTGCACTGGTAACAATTGAAGCTGAAGCGCAAGCAGCTGCTGTACCTGTTGCAGCCAAAGCAGAAGAACCTAAAGCGCCTGCTGCAAAAGCAGCATCGGCACCTGCTGCATCTTCTACTCAAACAGTCGCGACGTCGGATAATGCCGATAAGCTGACCAAAGAGCAGAGTGTGGCTAACTCGAAAGTCTATGCCGGTCCTGCTGTGCGTAAACTGGCACGTGAACTGGGCGTCGTGTTGGCAGATGTCAAAGCATCTGGCCCACATGCGCGCGTCATGAAAGAAGACCTGAAAGCCTATGTCAAAACGCGTCTTACTACGCCACAGGCGGCTCCTGTAGTCGCTGCTGCTCAAGTCGCAGGTCTACCAAAGCTGCCAGACTTTAGCGCTTTTGGTGGTGTGGAAGAGAAAGCCTTGACGCGTTTGCAACAAGTGTCTATTCCACAGTTGTCGCTGAATAATTTCATTCCGCAAGTGACCCAGTTTGATGCAGCGGATATTACTGAACTCGAAGCATGGCGTAATGAACTGAAAGGCAACTTTAAGAAAGAAGGCTTAAGCCTGACCATTATGGCATTCATCATCAAAGCAGTTGCGCACTTGTTAAAAGAAGAGCGTGAGTTTGCTGGTCACTTGGCCGATGATGGTAAGTCAGTATTGCTACGTAACGAGATCCATATGGGTATCGCGGTCGCAACGCCAGATGGTTTGACCGTGCCTGTGCTGCGTCACCCAGATCAGAAGTCAATTAAACAGATTGCCACTGAGCTGGGAACCCTGGGTCAAAAAGCGCGTGACAAGAAGTTGTCGCCGAAAGATCTGCAAGGTGCGAACTTCACTATCACTAGCCTAGGTTCAATTGGTGGTACAGCATTTACGCCATTGGTGAACTGGCCGCAAGTGGCAATTCTGGGGATTTCTCCTGCAACCATGCAACCGGTTTGGAATGGTGAAGGCTTTGATCCACGCTTGATGCTGCCGCTTTCATTGTCCTACGATCACCGTGTGATCAATGGTGCAGATGCTGCTCGTTTCACCAACAAGCTGACCAAGCTGCTCAAAGATATTCGTACGCTGTTAATCTAAATTAAATTCGATTCACTTTCTTTTCTCTTGCGCTTCATTGAAAAATATTTCAATTGAAGCTCAGGAAGAAATACAAAGAAGGTATAAATAAAAACCCTGCTTCGGCAGGGTTTTTTCTTGCTGCATTGAAAAATAATCTATTTGATTCTATACTTGGCGCACTTCATTGGGGAGTAGCCGCCTTTTGCGCAAAGCAGAAGGGTGATGGTCAACATATTTGCTCAACCGGGCATGGTCATCATAGCAAAGAACCAAGTCAGCTTTTCCAAGCTTTCTTTTGTTGGCAAGACCTTTGATTTACCACTCTGCAGATTTTGGCTAGCAGGAGCGGTGAGTCATTGGTATTGGATGCTAGCCAGAGAAAGACCTCATGTATGAATTCTTACTGTCGACTGCAATCGTAGCACTGGCTGAAATGGGTGATAAAACCCAACTGCTGGCATTGCTGCTTGCCGCACGCTTTCGCAAACCTGTTCCTATTTTAGTTGCTATTTTATTGGCGACATTGATTAACCACGGCCTTTCTGCAGTATTGGGACAATGGGTAACCACAGTGATTGGGCCGGAAGTACTGCTGTGGATCGTTTCGATTGGCTTTATCGCGATGGCAGTCTGGATGCTGATTCCGGATGAACTCGGGGATGAAAATGCCAGTATCAATAAATGGCAAAAATTCGGGGTATTTGGTGCAACCTTCATTTTGTTTTTTCTGGCAGAAATTGGTGACAAAACCCAGATTGCCACAGTGGCACTGGCGGCACGTTTCGACAGCGTCTTCTGGGTGATGTTGGGTACTACGCTAGGCATGATGCTGGCCAATGCGCCTGCAGTGTTTTTGGGAGATAAGCTGGCGGACAGATTGCCGATCAGCCTGATTCATAAAATTGGTGCGGTGATTTTCCTGGTGATTGGTGTCGCGACCCTGGCCCAACATTATTTCTTTTAAATTATAAAATAATAAATTACATGAATCCTGAGCTAAAAACTCAGGATTTTTTATGGTTAAAATTCTCTCAAAACCTTGATAAATAGTGTGATATGGCTAGTTTTATTGATTGTAAGTTTGATAAATTCCTTATATTTTATACGGGTATAAAAACGTTATTTTTATTATAAATTGGGGAATTTACATGGCTTTTGAACGCACCACATCGCAGGTTCTGTTTGATAACGGGACACATAAGTGCATCAGTTTTACCAGTCTGGTCAAAGGTGAAGGCGTTCAGGCAAATCAGTTTCTGATCATTGATCATGAGCGCGCAGCAGTACTTGATCCGGGTGGTGATTTAACCTATGTGCCGCTGACCATGGAACTGAATAAATACACCCGTTTGGCCAACCTGGATTATGTCATGGCCTCGCACCAGGATCCGGATATCATCACCTCGATGCCGCGCTGGCTAGTGTATACGGACGCCAAAGTGGTGGCATCCAAGCTGTGGGCGCGTTTCTTACCACACTTAAACTCGGCCTTTATGAGTGACCGGATGAAAGGTAACTGGTTGGACCGCTTGGTAGAACTTCCCGATCATGGTCAGATCGTTCCGTTGGGTCACTCACACATTGTGGCGGTGCCGGCGCATTTCCTACATTCAGTAGGAAATTTCCAGTTTTATGATCCGATTGCCAAAATCCTGTTTTCAGGTGATATGGGCGCGTCCATGGTTGAAGATGCCGCCAAACCACTGGAAAACTTTGCCGCGCATATCCCGAAAATGAAAAGCTTCCATCAACGTTATATGTGCAATAACAAGGTGATTCGCCTTTGGGTGAAAATGGTACGCAGCATGGAAATCGAGATGATTGTGCCGCAACATGGCACACCATTTATCGGTAAAGAGCAGATCACCCAGTTTCTGGACTGGATTGAAACATTGGAATGCGGCACTGACCTGATGGATGAAACGGTTTTTACCTGTCCTGAATAGTTCACACAAAAAATAATTTTTTTCTTGTGTGGAAAAACAACATTTTTTATATTTCTTCTCCAAAAAAACTTTTTTTTGATGACGAGAACTTATAAGAAATGTTGTCTCAAGTTCCAAAACCGGATGCGTGTTTAAGCTGCGGGGCGTGCTGCGCCTATTTCAGGGTTTCGTTTTATTGGGCTGAAGGAATTCATATGCCTGAGCACTATACCGAACCTGTGACAGCAGTCTATTCATGTATGGCTGGAACCAATCAGAAAAATCCACGCTGTATTGCACTTGATGGCACCATCGGCCAGCAGGTCAGCTGTGGTATGTATGAGCAGCGCAGTTCATCCTGCAAAGAAGTGCAGATTGCCGATGAGCAATGCAATAAGGCACGTATTGCACACAATATGTTGCCCTTTGTCCAGATTGAAACTGATGAAGCCGACAATGATGACAGTTTTGAATATGTCAGCTAAATCCATCCAAAGCAGAGCTTAGGCTCTGCTTTTCACTTCATTAAAATGATCGGGGTATATTTTAAAATAGGGAACTTCATGATCGGAGGTATTATTGATGCTGTTTTAGCACTTCCATAGATCTGCGTGTACGAAGCTTGAATAAAAAATAATTTTGCAATTGCAATGAAATTTAAGCCGATATTTGTTTATAATAGTGCACGGAAATTACCAGTGAGACTGTTATGTTGACCATCGTTCAAGACGCGTTAACCTTCGATGATGTCCTATTACTCCCTGCCTATTCTACTGTTCTTCCAAAAGATGTCTCCCTAAAGACACGTTTAACTCGTGGCATTAACCTGAATATTCCTCTTGTGTCTGCAGCAATGGATACGGTGACTGAGTCCCGTATGGCAATTGCAATGGCGCAAAATGGTGGTATCGGTATTTTGCACAAGAACATGGATATCGCGGTTCAGGCTGCAGAAGTGCGCCGTGTGAAAAAATTCGAAGCGGGTATGGTCAAAGACCCGATTACAGTCACTCCTGAAACCACAGTACGTGAACTGATTGCGTTGACTCAAGCCAACAATATCAGTGGTGTACCCGTTGTGAAAGATGGCAAAGTGGTGGGTATCGTGACCGGTCGTGATACACGCTTTGAAACCAATCTTGAGCAGCCAGTCAGCAATATCATGACTGGTCAGGATCGCCTGGTGACAGTTCGTGAAGGCGAATCTAAAGAAAATATCCAAGCTTTATTGCAACAGCACCGTATTGAAAAAGTATTGGTGGTCAACGATCAGCAAGAGCTGAAAGGCTTAATTACGGTAACCGATTTCCGTAAAGCTGAATTGTATCCAAATAGCTGTAAAGATGACCTGGGTCGTCTGCGTGTTGGTGCTGCTGTCGGTACTGGTGCAGAAACGCCAAGCCGCGTAGAAGCCTTGGTTGATGCAGGTGTGGACGTGATTGTAGTCGATACTGCACATGGCCATTCTGCAGGTGTGATCGAGCGTGTACGTTGGGTTAAGGCCAATTATCCACAAGTTCAGGTGATTGGCGGTAACATCGCGACAGGTGATGCTGCGCTGGCGTTACTTGATGCAGGTGCGGATGCCGTTAAAGTTGGTATTGGTCCTGGTTCAATCTGTACCACGCGTATTGTGGCGGGTATTGGTATGCCACAGATCTCTGCGATTGATTCTGTTGCCAATGCGCTGAAAGATCAGATTCCTTTGATCGCAGATGGCGGTATTCGTTTCTCTGGCGATATGGCCAAAGCGATTGGTGCGGGCGCAAGCACGATTATGGTTGGTTCATTGATGGCCGGTACTGAAGAAGCACCAGGCGAAGTTGAATTCTTCCAGGGCCGTTACTACAAGGCTTATCGCGGTATGGGTTCATTGGGCGCGATGGCGGGTGCGACAGGTTCTGCTGACCGTTACTTCCAGGACTCCAAGGCCGGTGCCGAGAAGCTGGTTCCTGAAGGTATTGAAGGTCGTGTACCGTACAAAGGCCCAATGGGTAATATCGTACATCAGATGATGGGCGGCCTACGTTCTTCAATGGGTTATACCGGTTCTGCGACGATTGAAGACCTGCGTCAGAATGCCAAGTTTGTGAAAATCACTTCTGCCGGTATGTCTGAGTCGCATGTACATGATGTGACCATTACCAAAGAAGCACCAAACTATCGCGTAGGTTAATTTCCTGTGATTTAAAATTTTAAAAAGCCGTCATGCAAATGACGGCTTTTTTATTTTGGTGTAAAGTGTGACTCAAGGAAAAAAATGGGTGATATCAATCATCCGCTAAGAAGTGAGATAAAGATGAGTTATTTTGGTACGGATGGTATTCGTGGAAAGTTTGGCGAATTGCCGATTACCCCTGAGTTTGCCCTGAAACTGGGATTTGCGGCTGGTAAAGTTTTAAAACGTCATAGTAAAAAATCCAAACCATTGGTGGTTCTGGGTAAAGATACCCGTTTGTCTGGCTATATCCTGGAAGCTGCCTTACAGGCAGGTTTAAATGCCGCTGGCGTTTATGTTCATCTTTTAGGTCCACTACCGACTCCAGCCATTGCTCATCTGACCCGTGCTTTGCATGCCAGCTTGGGTATTGTCATTTCCGCTTCGCATAACCCGTATTTTGACAACGGTATTAAGTTCTTCTCTGCGGAAGGCAAAAAACTGCCAGATGCCTTGCAAGACGAAATTAATCAGGAACTTGAAAAAGATTTTTTGATTGAAGATACAGCAAATCTGGGTAAGAGTATCCGGGTTAAAGATGCTAATGGTCGCTATATTGAATTCTGTAAATCGACGTTCCCGTATCATCTGGATCTGAATGAACTTACCATTGTGGTGGATTGTGCCAATGGTGCAGCCTATAACGTGGGACCTGCGGTGTTCCGTGAACTGGGCGCACGTGTGATTGCCATTCACAATGAGCCAAGCGGTTTGAATATTAATGAGGGCTGTGGTTCAACCCATCCGGAAAGCTTGCAACAAGCCGTGATTCAACATCAAGCGGATTTGGGTATTGCCTTTGATGGGGATGCTGACCGTGTGGTTCTCGTAGATAAAGCCGGTAATCTGATTGATGGCGACCATATTCTTTATATTCTTGCGACTCAAAGCTCGAAAAAACCGGCAGGTATCGTCGGTACCTTAATGAGCAATATGGCGCTGGAACTGGCACTGGAAAAAGCACAAGTGCCGTTATTACGTGCCAAAGTCGGCGACCGTTATGTATTGCAAGGTCTGGAAGAAAATGGTTGGACCATTGGCGGTGAGCCTTCTGGTCATATTCTGACTTTAGACAAGAGCACCACAGGCGACGCCATTATTGCAGCCCTGCAAGTTTTAACCGTGATGGTTGAGCAGAAAAAAGCTCTGCATGAACTTGTGGCTGACTTTAAACTGTTGCCCAATGTCTTGGTCAATGTACGTTTAAATGCCATGTTTGATCCTTATTCAGTGCCTGCACTGGCAGCTGAATTTGAAAAAGCCGAACAGCAGCTTAAAGGCCGTGGCCGTTTATTGATTCGTAAATCCGGCACAGAACCTGTCATTCGTGTGATGGTCGAAGGCGATGATCTGGCTGAAGTCACCACACTTGCAAACAGCCTGGCAGATGCTGTGCGTACCAATGCAGCTTAACGGGAACATAGATAATGAGTGATCTGATCAAGGATCTAAGTGAACTACGCCTGAATTATGAAAAAGGCGAGTTACAGGAACAGCAAGTCAATCCGAATCCACATATGCAGTTCCTGCAATGGTTTAACCATGCGCTGGAAGCAAAATTGCATGAACCCTATGCCATGTCGTTGGCAA
Organism: Acinetobacter sp. YH16052; assembly: GCF_013417155.1. Taxonomy (GTDB): domain Bacteria; phylum Pseudomonadota; class Gammaproteobacteria; order Pseudomonadales; family Moraxellaceae; genus Acinetobacter. Next base: position 111,331 of record NZ_VPEO01000007.1, read on the forward strand.
CAGCCAATGCACAAGGTCGTCCGCATGTGCGTACGGTATTGCTACGTGGAGCGACTGACGCAGGGTATGACTTTTATACCAACTATGACAGTCAAAAAGGTCTGGATCTGGCTGAAAATCCTTATGCCGAACTGTTGTTCTACTGGCAGGATCAGGAGCGCCAGATTCGTATTTCGGGTCGTGTAAAGAAAATATCGGAAGAAGAATCGACCGATTATTATCATAAACGTCCACGAGAAAGCCAGATTGCTGCACATATCAGTACCCCGCAAAGTGGCATCGTGGCCAGTCGTGAAGAATTGCAGCAACGTTTTTGGGATTTGCATACCCAGGTTGTCAATCAGCAACAGCTGGACAAGCCGGTATTCTGGGGCGGTTATCGTCTCGAACCCGATTATTATGAATTCTGGCAGGGTCGTCCCAACCGTTTGCATGACCGTTTAAGTTATCGCAAAACCGATGCCGGCTGGACTTTAGAGCGCTTAATGCCATAACCATGCAAAAACTGGAAATCAAACAACGTCCATTGCTGACACGCCCTGAAAATTTACTGGGCGTCCCTGCATTTGTGGCCGAGATTCTGGCTCGTCGTGGGGTGGAATCCGAGCAGGAACTTGAGCTCAAGCTGAAGCATTTGCTGGCACCGACCATGAAAGGCTTGCCTGAAGCCATTCAATTGATGGATCAGGCGATTGATCATGGCCAGAAAATCGTGATTGTCGGCGATTATGATGCCGATGGCGCGACCAGTACTGCACTCATGGTGCTGGCACTGCGCGATATGGGCGCCAATGTTGAATATCTGGTACCAGACCGTTTTAAATATGGGTATGGATTGACGCCCGCAATTGCAGATCTGGCCTTTGTCAATTTCACGCCTGATTTACTGATTACCGTGGACAATGGCATTTCCAGCCATGACGGAGTAAAACAGGCGCAGGATCATGGCATGCAGGTAATCATTACCGACCATCATCTGACGACCAAGCCGACACCAAAAGCCGAAGCCGTGGTCAATCCCAATCAGTTGGGTTGCGACTTTCCAAGCAAAGCACTAGCCGGGGTCGGGGTGGCTTTTTATGTATTGGCCAATCTGTCTACCCATCGCAAGAAACTTGGAAAATCCTCTACTGTAATTACCAATTATCTTGATCTGGTAGCGCTCGGCACCTATGCCGATGTCGCGAGCTTGGACTACAACAACCGGATTCTGGTCGATGCAGGTCTGAAACGGATCCAGCAAGGGCAGTGCCGTGCAGGGATCAGTGCGCTACTTGATATTGCAAAGCGTGATCCTGCCGGTCTGAAAGCTCAAGATTTGGGCTTTGTTTTAGGCCCACGGATTAACGCGGCTGGACGCATGGAAACCATGGATATCGGGATCGAATGTTTGCTGGCTCCTGATCTGACAACTGCTTATCCACTGGCTGAACAGCTGAATCAGCTCAATGTCGAACGCCGTCAGGTGGAAGGTAAAATCAAGCAGGAAGCCTTGCTTGAGCTGGATAAAATCCAGTGGGATGCCACTGAACTACCTGCTGCGTTGATCATGTTTGAACAGCATTGGCATCAGGGAGTGATCGGGATTGTAGCAGGGCGTTTAAAAGAGCAGTTCCATCGTCCGAGTATTGTTTTTGCCGCGGATCAGGATGGGATTCATATCAAAGGTTCGGCGCGTTCGATTGAAGGTATTCATATTCGTGATGCGATTGAACAGGTGGCAGAGCAATATCCTCATTTAGTCAGTCATTTTGGTGGCCATGCAGCAGCAGCCGGTTTAACCCTGAAAAAAGAAAATTTCGCCGAGTTTAAGCAGGTCTTTGAAGTACTGATTGGTGCGATGGATGAGGATTTATTCACTGCGACTTTATGGACGGATGGAGAGCTGCCAGCTTCTGCTTTTCACATTGAAACAGTCGATTTATTACAGAATTTAAGTCCATGGGGGCAAAAATTCCCCCAACCAATTTTTGATGGTGTGTTCAAAATCATGGACTATCGCTGGCTTAAAGATGTGCATCTTAAGTTACGTGTGGCGTTGGAGAATGGGCAGGTCGTGGATGCGATCGCTTTCAATGCAGCGGATAAATATGACTTTGACCCGATGAAAGATACACGATTGGTCTATGAGCTGGATAAAAATGTATTTAATGGCAATATCAGCTTGCAAATGCGGATTATCCATTTAGAACAATAGACCATAAAAAACCGCTCGAGTGAGCGGTTTTTTTGCTTTTAATCGGAGAGATTAGAAGCGGTATGCACCACGTACGCCAAAGATATCAGCATTATCAGCAAAATTAATCGAACCTTCTAAGCTAACTTGTTGGTTAAAGAATTTTTTGGCACGAATAGTAAAAACATCATTACCTTCTAGGTCTGAGTCAGAGAATCCTAAGCCAACACTGAAAGTTTTGTCTAGATATAAATCTGCACCTAGGTTATAAGCATCGATATCACCGAAACTTGCACCACCTTCGAAGTTCATATCGTATTGACCGACTTGTGTTACATATTTGGCACGTAAAGTTGGATCAATTTCATCGTCTGCATTGTCTTCAGAAATACCTACAAGACCAAGTGCTACTAATAAGCCAGGAACAGGTAAATAACCCGCTTCAGCAGCGTAACCAGTTATGTCACCAGCATCATTATCAAAATGAGCAATGTTACCACTTAAATAAAAGTCTGAATTTGGAACAAAATACTCAATACCAGCACCAATGCCAAACGTGTCTGAATCATCTTGATAGCTTAATACACCATTCACATTGCTGGCACGGTTTAAGAATGCAGCTTCATTCAAAGGTGAATTTTTGACTTGGACCGAGTTGAAGTAGTAAGTCCCATCGATAGCAAAACCTACATCCGAACCACCTTGGTCATGATCAAGAAGATCAATAGAAGCCCCAACTTCAGTTTGATAAGCGTGTGCAGTTCCCAGGCCAGCAAGAAGCGCTGTAGCAAGAGCAAGTTTCTTAAGCATTTAGATTTCTCTCTTTGTTATAAAAATATGACCGTTTGATGAACAGTTGTAACAAATTGTACAGTTTATATTCTCCCCGTCAATGTGCAAAAATACCTAAATGCTTGTTAAGAGTGCAATAAAAAAACCCATCCGAGGATGGGTTTTCTATGAATGCCTAATTTTTGGTTTTAGATTAGAAGCGGTACTTCGCTGCTACACCAAAGGTATTGTAGTCATTGTTAAACTGTTCACCAAAGCCGACACGGCCTTCTAAGCTCACTTGCTGGTTAATGAACTTACGTGCATTGATACCAAATTCGCTCTTGTCGGTAATATCATTGTTGTGATAATCAGCACCGACACTCAAGGTTTTGTCGATGAAATAATCTGCTGCCAGATTGTATTCATCTAAATCACCAAACGCTGCACCTGCTTCCAGGTTGATATCTTTACCGTTGCTAAGTGTAGTGACATATTTAGCACGCAATGTTGGATCTACGCCATCATCATTGTCGTTATCCCAACCTTTTACACCCGCCGCAATCAATAGACCTGGCGCTGGCAGATAACCGACTTCAGCTGCATAGGTGGTTAAATCATTTTCTACATCATCATTGTCTTGCAGATCATGGCCATTGACGTTACCGCTTAAGTAGAAGTCAGAATTCGGTACGAAGTACTCTGCACCTACGCCATAACGATGCGCTTCAGAATCACCAATTTCATTATATTGATATTGCGCACTCACGTTGCTAGCACGATCAAGGAATGCTGCTTCTGCTAATGGTGCATTACGTGTTTGAACTGGATTGAAGTAATATGTACCATCAACGCCGAAAGAACCGCTAGTTCCATCGTTGTCAGGATCAAACACTCCTGCTGATGCACCAATTTCTGCTTGGTAAGCATGTGCTGCTGTACCAGTCATTGCTATTGCTGAAAGTAGTGCCGAAGCAATCGCTAATTTTTTCATGGTTACTACCCCTCAAATCGTGAGTTAAAAACATTACACTTTTTGTTACAACTTTCAGTCTAGAGTAATTCCAAAGATCGTCAATCAAAGGAAAGTTACAGTAATGTGAATAGCGTAATCTTGTGTAATTTTTGGTGAACAAGTGACTGAATAATAAAATTAAATTTATAATGTAGTGTTTTATTAAAAGTGTGTAGATATTGTGGAATCTATTGAATTCGCTGATTTTTTATACAGAACAATAAGAAATCCTAAATTATAAAATCAATTGCAAAATTATATTTCGGTCATAAAACGGGGCTAAAAAGTCGATAAAAATTTCGGATAAAAAGACGCAAAAGAGTCTATGAGATGTTGAAAATTGGATGAGGGAAATACAGGTCTAAATGCTCAAGATATTCGAGCTTTAGACTGAATGGATCGTTAAAATAGCGGAAATAGACTGTGCTATAATATCGGGCTAAGAATTTTGTGCCTAATTTTGATTGAGAGTAATTCACGTGGAAATTAATCCGTATCTAAACCAATTAAAAGACTTAAACGAACGTGGTCAAACACTACGGGGGTATCTTTGACTACGATCTGAAAAAAGAGCGTTTAGAAGAAGTCCTGCGTGAATTAGAAGATCCAACGATCTGGAATGATCAGAGTCGTGCTCAAGCAATGGCCAAAGAAAAAGGCGAGCTTGAAAATGTATTAAATGTGCTGGATCGCTTAAGTACCCAGCTTGAAGATGCACAGGCTTTGCTTGATCTGGCGGTTGAAGCGGATGATGAAAGCTTGCTAGAAGACGTACAGGCTGAACTGAGCACGGCTGAAGAAGAACTGGCCAAGCTTGAATTTCGCCGTATGTTCAATAATCCGATGGATCCAAACCCTTGCTATCTTGAAATTCAAGCTGGTTCAGGCGGTACAGAAGCACAGGACTGGGCGTCTATGTTGCTACGTATGTATCTACGCTGGATTGAACGTCATGGCTTTAAAGCAGAAGTGATGGAAGAATCTGATGGCGATGTTGCCGGGATTAAATCTGCGACGATTCGTGTGGAAGGTGAGTATGCCTATGGCTGGTTACGTACCGAATCTGGTGTACACCGTTTAGTGCGTAAGTCCCCCTTTGACTCGGGCAACCGTCGTCATACCTCATTTTCTGCCGTGTTTGTCTCACCTGAAGTAGATGACAATATCGAAATTGAAATCAATCCGTCCGATGTTCGTACCGATACTTACCGTGCATCAGGGGCGGGTGGTCAGCATATTAACAAAACAGATTCTGCCGTGCGTTTAACCCATGCACCGACCGGAATTGTGGTGGCCTGTCAGAACCAGCGTTCACAACATGCCAACCGTGACCACGCCTGGAAGCAGTTACGTGCCAAACTTTATGAGCTCGAGATGAGCAAACGTAACGAAGCGGCACAAGCACTGGAAGATTCCAAGTCTGACATTGGGTGGGGTAGTCAGATCCGTTCTTATGTCCTGGATGATTCACGTATTAAGGATTTGCGTACAGGTGTGGAAAATTCCAATACTGGCGCAGTTCTGGACGGTGATCTGGACAAATTTATCGAAGCAAGCTTGAAACAGGGCTTGTAAGAAGTTGTTTAAATAGCTGGCGTAACCAAGCTTGTACAGATTGTGACTCTTATATCTAAATTATTCGATATATAAATCGTAAAAATACGATATAATGGTCGCAGATGCTGAATAAAGTTTCGTTGCGCCACTGATTGTGATGTGCCTATGGACCTTGATCTAATTTTTAAAGCCTTAGCCAATCCGACCCGTCGACAAATTCTGGAGTGGTTAAAATCTCCGGAGCAATATCTGTCTGCGGAAGAGTGTGGTGGCTTTCAACGTGGGGTCTGTGCAGGTCAAATTGAACGTTTGGGCCAGGTTTCCCAGTCCACCATGTCCAATCACCTGTCGGTGTTACAGCAGACTGGCCTGATCACTGCGACCAAGCATGGACAGTGGTCATATTTCTCCCGCAATGAAACTTTGATTCAACAATTTATCGAACACCTACAACAACACCTTTAACAGGTGGGAGTAACGATGGCTGAATTAAATTCTCCTTTAACGCTCGGTGCGTTAGAGCTTAAAAACCGTGTCATCATGGCGCCGCTGACCCGTAACCGCGCAACTGCTGATCGCGTTCCAACCCCAATGATGGTTGAATACTATGCGCAACGTGCAAGTGCTGGCCTGATTATTTCTGAAGCCACAGTGATTTCTGAAGAAGCCAATGGCTATTTAAATACTCCAGGATTGTTTACCGATGCTCAGGTCGAAGGCTGGAAAAAGGTTACTCAAGCGGTTCATGAGAAGGGGGGTCTGATTGTTGCCCAGCTTTGGCATGTTGGTCGTGTATCGCATCCGGATCTGTTAAATGGTGAAACACCAGTCTCTGCAAGTGCAGTACAACAGGCGGGTCATGTCAGCTTGTTACGTCCAAAACGTCCATACGTTACGCCACGTCCTTTGGAAGTTTCTGAAATTCACGCGATTACCGAGCAATATAAGCAAGCCGCGATTCGTGCTAAAGAGGCCGGTTTTGATGGTGTTGAATTACATGCTGCCAATGGTTATCTGATTGACCAGTTCTTGCAAAGCAAAACCAACCAGCGTGAAGATGAATACGGTGGTTCGGTTGAAAACCGTGCTCGTTTCCTGCTGGAAGTTATGGATGCACTGATTGAAGTCTGGGGTGCAGACCGTGTCGGAATTCATTTAGCACCGCGTGGCGATGAACACGACATGGGAGATAATGATCCACGTGAAACATTTGGTTATGTGATGGAGCAATTGGGCAAACGTCAGATCGCATTTTTCTTTACCCGTGAATATCTGGCGGAAGACAGCATTTCGGACTATATGAAACAGCGCTCAAATGGTGTGCCGTATATTGCCAATATGCGCCTCAGCCGTGAAGATGCCATTGAATTACTGGCTTCAGGCAAGGCCGAAGCGGTGTCTTTTGGTAAGGCTTATATTGCCAATCCGGATCTATACGAACGTCTGCTCGAAGATGCACCATTGAATGAACTGAAGCTGGAAAATATGATCGGAACCAATGTCGCGGAAGGCTATATTGATTATCCGACATTGGCTGAAGCAGAAGCTTTAACTACAGTAGAATAATCTAAAAATGAGCCACATTGATTAACATGTTGATGTGGCTCTGCTATATTCTGCCCATTGAATCTTTGGACAGGGGCGCAATGTGGCCACTCCATTTTGGTATAACACAGCCTTGGCGCTGGTTAAACCCTTATATCAATCGCGTATCCGTAAACGTGCGACCGATCCTGAACAATTACAACAAGAACTGACAGAACGTTTTGGCCCGTTTCAGCCACCCAAAAACCTGCATGCCATCTGGTTTCATGTGGTGTCGGTGGGTGAAACCAATGCTGCCCAACCGTTAATTGAACATTATTTAAAACTTGGCCATTCGGTGCTGGTCACCAATACCACCAAAACCGGTCAGGCACGCGCTAAATCACTTTTTTTAAAAGCGCCTTATCTCGATTTATTTCAAGCCGTGTATTTGCCTGCTGACCAGAAAACTTTAATTCGTGAGTTTTATCAAAAATATCAGCCGAAACTTTTATTGCTGATGGAAACTGAACTTTGGCCGAATCTGCTGGATCAGGCACCGGATTTTAAGGTGCCCTGTTTGCTGCTGAATGCCCGACTTTCTGAAAAATCCGCCAGAGGCTATGCCAAGGTCAAAGGTCTGACCCGTGGCATGCTCAAGAATTTAACTAGTCTTTTGGCACAGGATGCTGCTACTCAGCAGCGTTATATTCAGTTAGGAATCGCAGCCGAAAAAACCCAGGTTTTGGGCAATATCAAATTTGATATTACTGCGCCCGAGCGCTTTATCCAGCAGGCAGGTCAGTTGAAACAGGAGTGGCAGTTATCAGGTCGTAAAGTGATCACATTGGCCAGTACTCATGCTCCTGAAGAAAAAGAAATTCTGAGTACTTTAAAAGCTGCTTTAGAGGCTGATCCCAAGTTGGTCTGTATTGTGGTGCCGCGTCATCCGGAACGTTTTGATGAGGTATTTCAGGCCGTACAGTCTTTGGGATTAAAAATCCAGCGTCGTAGTTTAGGGCAACGTATTGAAGCAGATACCCAAGTTTATCTGGCCGACTCTATGGGTGAAATGTGGCTTTGGTATGCTTTTAGCCAGGCCTGTTATGTCGGTGGTTCGTTGAACGAGCCAGGTGGTGGACATAATATTCTGGAGCCGATTGCGCTGAATGTGCCGACTGTTTTAGGCAAAAACTATTTTAATTTTCAGACCATCGTGGATGAATTTGTTCAGGCAGACGCAGTCGCAGTAGTGCAGGATGCCCAGCAGGCTACAGATATATTACTGGAACTTTTACGAGATCAGGTCAAGGCGGAAAAATTGAATGCAGCAGCACAGCAAATTATGCAGTTAAATACGGGATCGCTTGCTAAGCATATTCAGGTGATTGATCAGTATTTATAATTTTTGGTCATTCCCTCATTTATCATGTTTGATCGAAATATTCATTCGTAGGGGATACCTACTTTTCAGAGATGAAAAGTAGCAAAAATCTTTTGTATCACTGAAGGGATGTCCTTATCCCTCAGTGATACGGGCGGCATCCCTGCCACCAATCGTGATAGCTGATTGTAATTATAGTCTGGTCAGAAACCTTATTTTTTTCATCTTTTAACTCTTCACTTCTTATTTTTTTGAACTTGATCATTATGAATATCGTCCTGCTTGATCCACGTCAAACCGAAGCTGAATTCTGGTCGATTAGCTCAACTAGGCAACTGGAACATCTGCAGCAGCATCTACAGATTCAGGTGGGAGATACTTTAAAAGTCGGAATTCGGGAAGGTCAGCGTTACCTGACTGAGATTGTCGAAATTTCTGAAAAAGCAGTGCGCTTGAAACCGCTGCAACAAGAAACTGTTCCGGAAAAATTGCCAGTGACTTTAATCGTGGCCTTGCCACGTCCGAAAGTGCTGCGCCGTCTGATCATGGACAGTGTCACCTTGGGCGTTGAAAAAATCATTTTACTACATAGCTACCGTGTCGATAAAAGCTATTGGCAAACTCCATTTTTACAGCAGTTAAATCATTATATCGAGCTGGGACTGGAACAGGCAGGGGATACGGTTGCTCCGAAAATCGAGCTGTATAAACGTTTTAAGCCCTTTGTTGAAGATATCTTGCCGGGTTTGATTGGTACGGATTGTCCGGCTTATGTGGCACATCCTTATGCAGAGCAGGCGATGCCATTTGCTATTGATCATCCCTGTACGATTGTTATCGGTCCGGAAGGCGGATTTATTCCATATGAAGTCGATTTACTCATAAAAAACGGCTGCCAGGCTGTGAGTCTGGGTAACCGTATTATCCGTACAGAAACCGTGATTCCCTATGTTTTAGGTCGACTGTTTAGCGCGGGCTGAAGCTTCTTCATTACCCTCGCCACGATAGACTTTGACTTCCTGTACCGGATACGGAATTGAAATATTATGCTCGGCAAAAGCTTGAATTACCCGTTCCTGCACCGCACTGATTGAGGTTCCGGTGCCGGTTTCAGTGGTATCGACCCACCAGAAGGCTTTTAGGGTAATAGAAAAGTCAGCTAGTGCCGTTACGTTGACACTAAAGCCTGGCTGGCTCAGGATAGTCGGATCTTTATCTAAAATAGCGGTGATCAGGTCTTTGGCTTTCTGGATGTCATCTTCATAGCCGATACCCACGACGAATTCGCAGCGGCGACGGGTATAGGCGGTATTCACCGTAACCGCACTGGTGTAGACGGTCGCGTTTGGAATGACGATACGGCGGCCATCCGGTGAGCGTAAAAAGGTCGCACGAATCTGGATATCTTCAACGGTACCTTCCATGCCATTCACGATAATATCGTCGCCAATCTTGAACGGTTCACTGAGAAGAATCAGCACACCAGAGAGCAGGTTCTGGAAAATATCCTTGAAGGCAAAACCGATCGCGACCGAACCAATTCCGAGGGCACTCATCAGCTGACCCGGGGTAAAGCCAGGAACCGCAATCACCAGTCCAATCAGAATACCAAAGAAAATAATAAAGGTACTGCCGACACGGTTGAGTACCAACACCAGATTCTGACGGGTATAAGAGCGGTTTTCCAAAGTTTTACGTACGAAAAACTTGAAGACTTTGGAGAGTAACCAGAAAATCGTAATTACGATTAGCGCGATACAGAAATAAGGCACACGTTCCCAGAAACCTTCCATGATCTTGTCAATGGTGCTGTAGGCATCATTATACTTGGCGGTATGTTCAATCACGGTCTGAGTCGTTTTTTCAGTTGCCTGATGTAACAACTCCGTAGTGCCCTCAGTTACCTGGCTTAAGGTATTGTTTTGCTCTGCCACAAAAATTCCACAATTCAAATTTTGCCTATTTTGCCTGATGTTCAGCAAAAAATTAATAAGGACTCGAAGTCACCAGTGGATATTTTCTAAAAATAACGGCGCTGTTGTTAAAAGTATTTGGTGGTTTTTTGCATCATTTCCGTGGGGGTAGGTGTTTGTTCTTCACCGCTCATATAACTGAATAAAGCGATAGATCCCAACAGGCTAAGCAAGGTCAAGATAATCATCAGCCAGGCCAGAATTTTTTCCCAGAGCAAGGTGATCCGTGCCGGACCATACTGATTAGTGCCTCGATCGCCCGAACCAAAAACGATATAAAGCCATACAAAAATGTTTACTAGCGGCAGTAAAAATAATAGTGCCCACCAGCCACTGCGGTTCATATCATGCAAACGGCGAACAGTCACCACTAAAGCGAAATATACATAGACCAGAACCATGATCAGCACACCGATACTGGCCAAGCCTTGCAGTGAAATCAGCCAGTTGGGATCTAGAGAATGGGTAGAAATATTCACAATATCAATACTGAGACCCAGTGCAATACTGCCAAATAAAAAAATGAAATACAGAAATGCCGACCAGGCAATAAAGCTCAAGCGTCCGAAGCGGCCTTTCATCGAAAGGGGATGATCCGATGCAGGCAGCGCAGGCGGGCTAAAGTAGGGAGATTCAGGCGATTTCATAAAGCGTATCCTGCTAAATCAGATGAAATAACCACAAGCGGTCAATTTTATTTTTAAGGGCTGTGCTACAGATCATACACAGTTGCGCAGAAGATTCTGTACTGTAAGTTGTGGTTTATTTTGATTGAATTTGTATAAATAATCTACGACGAAAGCATGATTGCCGGATTCGAAATAAGCAGGCCATACTGCCATTATGCATAAAAAACAATCAACAACGCAGCATTAACCTCTCGTGATGAGATAGAACAAAATCAAGGAAGTGACCTATGCAAGAGATCTATCCAGTACCCGAAGAATTTAAAAAAACAGCACGTACGCTCGAAGACCAGTACTTTGAACGTTATCAATATTCTATAGAACAGCCAGATAAATTTTGGGCAGAACAGGCGCAACGTCTGGACTGGATCAAGCCCTTTACCCAAGTCAAAAATACCAGCTTTAACAAAGACGATTTTAAAATCGAATGGTTTGCCGATGGTCAGCTCAATGTCAGTGCCAACTGTCTGGATCGGCACCTGAAAGAACATCCTTATAAACCGGCCATCATCTGGGAAGGGGATCATCCTTCGCGGCACAAGATTATTTCCTTTGCCGAGCTGCATGATGAAACCTGCCGTTTTGCCAATGTGCTGAAGAAAAATGGCATCCAGAAAGGCGACCGGGTCATGCTGTATATGCCGATGGTTTCTGAAGCTGCGATTGCTATGTTGGCCTGTGCCCGGATCGGGGCGGTGCATTGCGTGGTATTTGGTGGTTTCTCGCCAGATTCTTTGGCCAGCCGGATTGAAGACTGTCAGGCGAAAATGGTGATTACTGCGGATTCCGGCATGCGCGGCGGTAAGGCCATTCCACTGAAAGCCAATGTCGATGAAGCACTGAAACTGGCGGGTACAGACTCGATTCAAAATGTAATGGTGGTACACCGCACCGGTAACCCAATTGAAATGCAGGAAGGACGTGATCTGTGGTATCACACGGAAATTATGTCAGTGAATGACATCTGTCCACCCGAACCGATGAATGCCGAAGATCCGCTGTTTATCCTGTATACCTCAGGTTCCACCGGCAAGCCCAAGGGCGTGATGCATACCACTGGCGGTTATCTGACCTATGTGAATTGCACCTTCCGTGAAGCATTTGATATCAAGCAGGATGATGTATTCTGGTGTACCGCAGATGTGGGCTGGATCACCGGGCATTCCTATGTACTGTATGGGCCACTTTCGAATGGTACCACCACCGTGATGTTTGAAGGTGTGCCGCAATATCCAAGCTGGGCGCGTACTGGACATATTGTTGATAAGCATAACGTGACCATTCTCTATACTGCACCGACCGCGATCCGCGCCATGATGCGTGAGGGCGATGCTTTTGTACGGGAAAGTGACCGTAGCAGCCTGAGAATTTTAGGATCGGTCGGTGAGCCAATTAATCCGGAAGCCTGGAACTGGTACTACACCGTGGTCGGTGAAAGCCGCTGTCCCGTCATCGATACCTGGTGGCAAACCGAAACTGGCGGTTTTATGATTACGCCATTGCCGGGTGCGACTGATTTAAAACCAGGTTCTGCGACACGGCCTTTCTTCGGGGTACAACCGGCTATTGTCGATGCCGATGGCAAGGAACTAGAGGGTGAAGCTGAGGGCAATCTGGTGATTAAGGATTCCTGGCCGGGTCAGATGCGCACCATTTGGGGAGACCCGGAGCGTTTTATCGAAGCTTATTTTTCCACCTATCCCGGTACCTATTTCACTGGGGATGGGGCACGTCGTGATAAAGATGGTTACTACTGGATTACCGGCCGTGTCGATGATGTCCTGAATGTATCCGGACACCGCCTAGGTACAGCAGAAATTGAAAGTGCACTAGTGGCGCATGAATCGGTGGCAGAGGCCGCTGTAGTCGGTATGCCGCATGATATTAAAGGTCAGGGCATTTGTGCTTTTGTGACCTTGCAGGCTGATGTTGCCAGTTCAGATCAATTACGTGGGGAACTGGTCAGCTGGGTACGCAAGATTCTTGGGCCAGTGGCCACACCAGACGCCTTGCACTGGGCACCGGCCTTGCCAAAAACCCGCTCTGGCAAAATCATGCGCCGGATCCTGCGAAAAATTGCAGCCGATGAGCTAGACAGTCTGGGAGATACTTCAACCCTCGCTGAACCGCAAGTGGTGGATCATCTGATCGCAGAGGTACAGCGTAATAAAGTTTAAATTCAAGCGGTTCCAATACCGGCATTCTGCCGGTATTTTTATATCAGTCATAAGCTCTGCATGCTTTCGGATATAGGTCAGTACCCTGATCTGCTAAGCTGTTTCCATGCTGAACATGAGTTAAAATAATGAATGCACAATCCCCATATTTAAATCAGTCTCCTGTCGATATTGCCCAGAAACTTGCTGAAACTTTTGCTTTGACTGCCGCAGAGCGGGACAAACAGGGGGGGAATCCCAAGGCCGAGCGTGACCTGATTCGCCAGAGTGGCTTGCTTGGCCTGTCCATTCCAAAACAGTACGGCGGTCAGGAGGCAGATTGGCAGACCATTTTTAAAACCATTCAAATTATGGCCCAAGTCGACAGTTCACTGGCGCATGTCTATGGCTTTCACCATTTGCTGATTGCGACCGTGCAATTATTTTCCCAAGCGGAACAATATGGCCCGTGGTTTGAACAGACGGCCCAAAATGATCTGTTCTGGGGTAATACTCTAAATCCGCTGGACCATCGCACCACAGCCACAAAAGTTTCAGAAAACGAATATATTTTTCATGGCGATAAAAGCTTCTGCTCGGGTTCGATCGATTCAGATATGTTGCTGTGTTCAGGCTATAACGATGCAGGAAAATTGCTGATAGGGGTGATTCCTACCCGGCGAGAGGGTGTGAGTTTTCTGGGCGACTGGAACAATATGGGTCAGCGCCAGACCGACAGTGGTACCAGCCATTTTGAGCAGGTCAAAATTCATGAAGATGAATTGCTGTTAAATCCGGGTCCACTGAGTACGCCGTATTCCAGTCTACGGCCTTTGATTGCCCAGCTGATTTTCGTACATCTGTTTTTGGGCGTGGCAGAAGGGGCATTTGAAATCGCCAGACAGGGTGTACAGACCCAAAAAGCCTGGTCCAAATCACTGGCAGAAGATGCAGTGAATGATCCTTTTACCCAGAAGCATTTTGCCGAGTTCTATATACAGCTAGAAGGCGTACGGTTGCTAACAGCTAAAGCGGTTCAAACTTTACAAGTAGCATGGGATGAGGGGAGTAATTTAACAGCTGAGCAGCGCGGTGAAGTCTCGGTTGCCATTGCTACAGCTAAAATTGCCGCAACCAATACCTCTCTTTATATTACCCAGAATATTTTCCAGGTGATGGGTGCGCGGGCCACCACGGCCAAGCTCAATCTGGACCGTTTCTGGCGCAATGTCCGCACCCAGACTTTGCATGATCCGATCGATTATAAATATCAGGAAGTAGGGGAATGGGTGCTGACTGGAAAAGTGCCTGATCCGAGTTTTTATTCCTGATCTGAAAATAAAAAAGCCTCTTTATCGGAGGCTGTTTTATTCGGGATGAAAAATTTGGTTTTAAATTTGCTTAAACGCTTCAATCGCTCTTACACGAGAGGCTTTTAAATCCACGATCGGTTTTGGATAATCCAGTTCAAGATCCGGATTTTTGGCATAGGGTTCATGAATAGATTTAGCATCCAGATGCCCCAGTTCCGGCACCCAGCGGCGAATATAATCCCCATTCGGGTCAAACTTCTGTGACTGGCTGACCGGGTTAAAAATCCGGAAATAAGGTACGGCATCCATGCCGGTCGAGGCACACCATTGCCAACCGCCATTGTTCGCTGCCAAATCGCCATCAATCAGATGCTGCATGAACCAGCTTTCTCCCAAGCGCCAGTCTATCAGCAGGTTTTTACATAGAAACATCGCAGTAATCATGCGCACCCGGTTATGCATCCAGCCAGTGGCCCGCATTTGCCGCATACCGGCATCGACAATCGGAATCCCGGTTTGTCCTTGTTGCCATGCAGCCAGATCTTCAGGTGCATTGCGCCACTGGATTTTATCGGTATTTTCCTTAAAAGGCCGATGTCTGGATACACGGGGAAAATCAAACAGGGTATGTAGATAAAACTCGCGCCAGAGCAGTTCATCCAGCCAGGTCTGCTGACCGATATCATCAATCTGGAAATATCCATCCTTAAACAGGGTCTGCATACATTGACGGATTGAGAGGATGCCTATATTCAGATACGGTGACAGGCGACTGGTGCCATCGACTGCAGGTAGATCTCGCTCGGTTTTATAGTGAACCATTTTCTCCCCGATAAAATCATCGAGCAGCTCAAAGGCAGCTTGATCTTTTGTAGGCCGGAGCTGGGCAGTATGATCGACAGAATAATCAGCCGCAAATTTTTGCAGATCAAAGCTGGTCAGCTGGTCTGGTAATTCAAGCGGATCTTGAGGCTGAATGGCAGGATAGCAGCCTGGTATATTCTGAATCAGTCGCTCATAGCACTTTTTCTTGAATGCGCTATAGACCTGATAGGGTTGATTGGACTGATTGCGGATACTGGTCAGTGGAAACAGGCTGCGATCATGATACAGCTCGACCCGGATCTGCTGCTGTTCCAGTATCTGCTGTACCTGTGCATCACGTTGCAGTTCATGCACGCCCACTTCAATATTGGCATGTAGCGTATCAATCTGCAGTTTTTGGCACAGACTTCGCATTTCGGCAGACAGGTCTTGCCATAAGGGAACATTTAAAATGATTAATGGAATATTCAGCTGCGCTAACTGCTGCTTTAAGACGTCGAGGCGGCGCAGATAAAAATCGATTTTAATCCGGGCATCCTGATGCAGCTTCCATTGTTCAGGAGAGAGCACCACCAGTGCTATACAGCTGCCTTGCTGGGTGGCATGCCAGAGCGCGGCATGATCATGAATGCGGAGGTCTTGACGAAACCAGATCAGTTGCATTGTTAAAATTCTTGGAAAGTCGTTAGTGCAGAATTTTAAGGAATTGCTGGTCTCAAACCTAGCCAGACAACAATTTTATCACATAAAAAAATCCCCCAAGCCGAGCCTTGAGGGAGGGAGTGAGTCTGCTGAGATTTATTGGAATGATTATACGGGCTCAGCTTCTTCTTGCTGCACAGGCGTTGCCTGTTGTGCTTCAAGCTCACGGACCAAAGGCAGCACCTTCTGGCCAAAATATTCGACTTCTTCAATAAAATGCAGGAAGCCTGAGAGAATCAAATCAACGCCAACTTTTTTCAGTTCGATAATCCGTTCAGCAATCTGCTGCGGTGTCCCGATCAGATTGGTGCGGAACCCGTCATTGTATTGCACCAGATCTTTAAAGGTGGATTTGGCCCAGTTGCCTTCACCTTCCTGACTTGCTGCGCCGGCTTCACGGGTGGCCTCACCAAAAGATTTTACCGCCTGCACATTGGCCTTGCTGATAATTTCCTGCAAGACGGCCTGGGCTTCTTCTTCGCTATCGCGTGCAATCACAAAGGCATTTACACCAATTTTCACCGAGTGATGATTTGCCTTGGCTTTTTCACGAATATCATCGATCTGTTTTTTCAGCTCTTCCGGGGTATTGCCATTGGTGAAGTACCAGTCAGATACGCGAGAAGCCATATCACGTGCTGCCCGGGAACTGCCGCCCTGAAAGATTTCAATATGCGGTTTTTGTAGCGGTTTTGGACTCAGGGTATAGTCTTTGAATTGATAATATTTACCTTCAAAATTAAAGTTATTCTGGCTCCAGACCCCTTTCAGGCTACGGATAAACTCTTCCGAACGGGCATAACGCTCGTCATGTTCCGGCCATTCTTCACCAATGGCATCAAACTCACCGCGGAACCAGCCACTGACCACATTGATCGCGATCCGGCCATTGCTCAGATGGTCAATCGTCGCCAGTTGTTTTGCAGCCAGTGCCGGCTTCCATGGACCCGGCAGAATCGCGGCAATGACTTTCAGGCGTTCAGTTTTGGCCAGAATGCCATGACTGAAGCTGACCGATTCATGCTGGTTTTCTGCGTTATAGCCGGCAGTAAAACGGATCTGGGTCAGAGCATAATCAAAGCCTGCCTGTTCAGCGGTTTGTGTCAGACGCACGTTATAGTCATAGCTCCAGTCGGTGCGCTGCTCGATATTACTAACCACCAGGCCACCACTGACATTCGGCACCCAATAGGCAAATACGATATTTTTATCATTCGACATATTCATCACCCTCTGCAATGCTGTGTTCAAGCCACTTGAGTCTTTGGTGCTTTCTTGCTGTGCAAGCGCGATTCTGCGGCATCCAGGCTCGGCACGGCTGCTGAAGGCAGCACTTCTTCCTGTTCGATCTGCTTGTTAATGCCCAGATTTTGACTCGCTTGAATGGTTTTTTCTTTGATGACTTCAGCACGTTGTCCCTTGGCTGGTGCCCATTCAAGAATCGGCAATGCACGCGCCACAGCCAGGGTAATCCGGTCGCGGAGCAATTCACTGTGAATAGTATATTCAGGGGTGAAATCGCGGTCGGTGGCATAGACCCCAATCGGTAAAGTCTGTGCCTGAAAGAAGCTGAATAAGGGACGCAGTTGATGTTCAAGCACCAGCGCATGACGGTCACTGCCACCAGAGGCCGCCAGTAATACCGGAACATCGACCAGCGCCGTTTGCTCGACAAAGTCAAAGAAATGCTTGAACAGGCCGGTAAATGAAGCGCGGTACACAGGAGTGCCCACAATCAGCGCATCTGCGGCTTCTACTGCTGCCAGGTCATCCTGAACGCGTTGTGGCAACTGATTGCGGTAAATTGCACCGCCCAAGAGCGAACCAATTTCGCTAAATTTAATGAAATGCACATTGATCGGTGTCGCTTCACCCAGCTCATCCAGAATGGCCTGAACCAAGGCTTCGGTTTTTGAGGGATGATTTAAACCGCCAGATACGGCAACAATATTTAAGGGTTTTTGCGCATTAAAATTAGACATATTTAGAACCTGAAAAATAGGGATAATCTCGGAATGACCCTATTAATCCCGATTCAGCGAAGGGCTGTAAAATAACGAAAAGCTGAAAAGTTATCTGATTTTGCGATATACGACAAAGGCCTGATTTTTAAGGAAGGTTTTGTGGGTAAGTGAATGATATTTATATTTATATTGAACAAAGATAAGCTTTTTCAGTGAGGAATAAGTGATATATAAAAAAGTGATGAGAATTAAACAATTATTGCAATAGTGCAAAAATGGGCAATTTTGAAGAAAAACTGCATATTATTTTAAAAATTGTAGTGTCTTGCATATCCTTAACCGGGTTGTGTGGTTAGAATAGGGACTACCGTGCCAAGATCTCTCTCACGTTGCCTATGAATATTTTAATCGTTGATGATCATCCACTATTTCGTCATGCTTTGATTCAAGCTGTACGTTATAGCCTGCCACAAGCCCAGATTCATGAAACTGCGGCAGTCAATGAATTTTATGAACGTCTAGAAAATGGCCCTGAGCCTGATCTTGTGCTGCTGGATTTAAACCTGCCGGGCGCTTCCGGCTTTTCTGCCCTCGTGCATGTCCGCGCACAGTATCCGTCTTTACCGATTATTGTCGTGTCTGCACATGAAGAAGTCAGCATCATCCAGCGTGCTATTGCACATGGTGCGATGGGCTATATTCCTAAATCTGCCCACCCAAGCCATATCGGTGAAGCGATTCGTGAAGTGCTGGAAGGTGAAATCTGGTTACCGCCAAATCTGCCAGCCAATATGAATTTTGATCCGCGTGCTGCCGATGAAACGGCTTTGGCAGAACGGATCCAGTCTTTGACGCCGCAACAGTTCCGGGTATTGATGATGGTGGCTGAAGGTTTATTAAACAAGCAGATTGCTTATGAACTGGATGTATCAGAAGCGACGATTAAAGCGCATGTGACTGCAATCTTCCGTAAGCTTGGCGTACAAAACCGGACACAAGCGGTATTGGCCATTAATGCACTGAATATTGAAGACCGCAAAATGTAAGTTCTGCATAGTCGAATTGAAAAAGACCTCCTTGGAGGTCTTTTTTTATGGGCAAAATCTGCAAAATTGAGTGCAAAAGCCTGAATCAGCTAGGCGATATAATCCTGTTTGCGGGTGAAATCATCACAAAACAAAGGATTTAACGCACATTGCAATTCGTCAATCTGCTCTTCGGTGACATAACCTTTCGATTTCAGATATTCCGCCACGCGATCATCACGCAGACTCAGGAAAGTCGCATCATAAACACCGAGATCGACAAATAGTGCTGCAGTTTCCAGACTGTTAAAACGATCCAGATAAACTTCATTGTCATACATCAGGAAGACATGTTCATCGCGCGTATTCGGATCGACATGTAAACGTTGTGCCAGTTCATGTGGGCAGGTTTTGATAAATAACAGATCAGACAGCTCATCAAACTGGCTGGTGTCCAGACAATCTTCTTCATTTTTGACTTTACCCAGCCAGGCCTTAAAGACCAGTACCGCGCCACCACGCAGCAACATGCTCCAGATCTGATGACGGGTCTTTGTCGGAAGATCCTCTGTTTCAGCTTCTAAAGACTGAATCAGCTTGTCTTCCTGTTCAGCAATCTTTTCAAATAGACCCAGACCTTGCGGCTTGTAGGCATAAGGTTCAAAGACATCAAAATGTAATTCATCAAAGACTTGCAGTGCCAGAGGGACTGCACTCTGATACAGCGTTTCCAGTGCCTGATACTGGGCATCATTCAGCTTGCTGTATTTAAAGATCTGTGCCCAGTCAATGCTTGGCAATAAGGCATTGGCGCCATATTGAAGGTGAAACTGCTGGGTCTGATTCAGGCCATGGTTTTGATCTATGTTCATGTGAAGAACTCCGATATGCAGAAATAGATCAGCGACCAAAAAATTAAGGCTGCATGAGATGGGAACTGATCGTTTCTTATTCCTCTATTTTTAGAGCCAAGTACAAGGGATAAAAATACGACTAAAGTTATAGTAGTGGAAAATTACTCTTTAATTTTTATTAAAAACAATAAGATAATTAATTGTAACTAAGTGTACACATGTACATTAATACATTCGTCAGTTTTTGCCATAGTGAATTAAAAAATGAGCATTTTGGTCAATTTATTCAGCTGTATTTTCGGCATATTTGCTGCTTTTAGCACATTAGAATAAATTTTATGCAAGCTAGGTAAGTTTATGTGGCAGTTGAGTATAAAAAATGCCCATTTCAGGGTGTGAAATGGGCATTGATCAGATCGTTATCTACTTAGGAGTCGGAAATTTTCAGTCCAGATAACCATGAACGTAATGATGCCGGTTTCAGCGGTTTTTTCAGCAGAACAATGTTCAGCTCTTTCAGACGTTGCGGTAATTCCGGATCGGAGTCGGCGGTAATCAAGGCGACCGGAATATCCTTTGAACGATGTTCCAGAATGAAATCCAGACCGATCTTGTCCTGATTCAGATGTTGATCCACCAGCCAAACCTGAATATTTTCCTGCTGAATCAGCATGGCTGCTTGCTCAGGTTCGGTGGCTTTAAACACTTGATAACCCCATTTGGTCAATAAAGTCGACATACCTTCCAGAATGGTTTCATCATTATCCAGACACAGAATCTTAAAGGCTTTGCTCTTTAAAGGTACGGCCTGAACGGGTGCTGCGACGACTTTCGGTACTTCAATCACAGGTACTTCAATCATAAAGCAGGAGCCTTTGCCCAGCGCAGAAGACACATGTACCGGATAGTCCAGCATACTGGTCATGCGTTGTACGATCGCCAGACCTAGGCCCAGACCCTGTTCACCCCAAGGCGAGGTGTGGCCGCAACGTTCAAATTCCTGAAACAGTTTGATGCGCTGTTCTTCAGCAATGCCAGGTCCGGTATCCCAGACACCAATGCGGATATGATTTGGTCTGCTACTTGAACGTAACACACCCACCACCACTTTACCTTTGGCGGTATAACGCAGGGCATTGCTGACAAAGTTCTGGATAATGCGGCGAATCCATTGTGGATCGGTATCAATCCAGAACTGTGCATCATACACACTGAACTTGATGCCACGTTGTGCAGCGATGGATTTGAACTGGAGTTCCAGATCGCTGAGCAGGTCATGCAGTGGATAAGCCTGACGTTTCGGCTGAATGGTGCCACCTTCCAGTCGGGCAATATCCAAGAGGGCAGACAACATGCTTTCTGCACCATGCAAGGCACGATCCAGTTGCTGCAAGGTCTTGCGGTCTTCGTCATTTTGCACGCTTTGTTCGAGTGCGGTACTGAACAGGCGCGCGGCATGCATTGGCTGCAACAGGTCATGACTGGCGGCTGCAATGAAGCGGCTTTTTGACATATTGGCCTTATCGGCCTGTTCACGCGCCAGTTGCTGCTCGGACAATGCATCGGCCAGCTGCTGGGTACGGTCCTGAACGCGGGCTTCAAGCACGGCTTCATTTTCACGGAAAGCGGTAATGTCTGCGAAGGTCGTTACGAAACCACCGCCTTCGATCGGATTACCGCGCATCTGAATCACCCTGCCATCTTTACGAATCCGTTCAAATTCATGGGCACTGCCGACCTGCATCCAGTGAATCCGTTTCCGTACATGTTCTTCAACCGAGCCTGGGCCACATTCACCACGTTCAGCATTATAACGGATCAGGTCGGCGATCGGACAACCGACATAGACAATATCGGTCGGATAATCGAACAGTTTCAGATACTGATTGTTCCATGCGACCAGACACATGTTTTCATCGACTACGCTGACCCCTTGGGTCATGTGATCAATCATGGTCATGATCAGGTTCTGATTAAAGCGTTGCCATTGCGAGGCCTGATCGAGAATATTGGCGACCTGACCCAATGCCAAACCATTATTAACCATAGCTGTGGTCAATAGGGTACGTGCCGAGGCTGCCCCGATAGTCCCCGCCAGATACTGTTCGGTGAAACGCCACCACATGCCATTGGCACTGCTGTTTTCATTCAGCTCAACACTGTTTTGGGTGCAGAACTGCTGGAAAGCGCGTGTGGTTGGGCCTTCGCCGGTAATGCGTTTAGCCAGGGTAATCAGATCACCGACTTTTAAACGGGCGACATCCTGATGCGAATAGCTGACCTCGTTAGAAGGACTCTGCGAGGGTAGTGGCTTGGTTTCATAATAGAAGAAACTTTCGGCTTGAATCTGTTCGGCAATACTCGGACGGAAAATACGGGAAATCCAGATATACAGCAGGGTATTTAAGCCCAGTGCCCAAACTACGCCATGCGTCAGTGGATCAAAAGACTCAAAACCGATCAGGGCTTCCGGTCTTAACCAGTTCCAGCCAAAAGGCCCTTGATTCAGCAAGCTTTGGCTAAAGCTGCTATAGGCTTCTGGCAGGCTTCGCAAAATGGTTGGAAACAGCAGGGTATAAGCCCACAAGGCAAAACCGGTCAGGAGTCCAGCATAGACACCCTGTTTACTACCGCCACGCCAGTACAGGCCACCGATCAGGGCAGGGGCGAATTGTGCCACCGCACTAAAGGCCAACAGACCAAAAACCGACAACTGGTCAATATCATTAAAGAAATTGAAGAACAGGAAGCCCATCAACATCACGCCCAGGATACAGACCCGGCGAGTAAATTTCAGCACCAGCGGCAAGCGTTTGTCATGCCGGGAAATCAGCTTTAAACGCCACAACGCCGGCATGATCAAGTCATTGCTGAGCATGATTGACAGTGCCACGGAAGACACCAGCAGCATTCCGGTAGAGGCAGAAAAACCGCCTAAGAAGGCTAATAAAGTAAGCCAGTCCTGATTATAGCTGAGTGGCAAGGACAGGACCGCCACATCCGGAATCGCCAGGTATTGCGGTGCAGCATGTAGTGCCCAGCTGGCAATGGGAATAATCGCCAAGGTAGTCAGAATCAAATAGACCGCGAACCAGCGTCGCGCACCACGAATATGTTTTTCATCACGTAGCTCAACCACCGCCACATGGAACTGGCGCGGCAGGCAGATAATCGCCAGTGCCGCCAGTAGGGTCTGAATCCAGAAACTTTGTGGTACGCCAAACAGTTGCACATCATGAAAAGTGGTACTGATATCGCTACTGATCTGTGCCAGATTTTCTGGTGCTTCAAACATAAAGAAACAGGCGACTGCCAACAGGGCGAAGAGTTTAACAAAAGACTCAAATGCTACGGCCAGCATCAGCCCGCCATGCTGTTCAGTATTGGCAATCTGCCGGGTACCAAACATCATCGCCAGTATTGCCAGAACCCCAGTTAGAAACAGCACGCCATTGGTCGTGCCGGTTACACCTGCGGAAGGTTCCAGAATGACGGCGGCACTTAAGGCAATCGCACGTAACTGCAAGGCCAGATAGGGCACAATTGCCACCACTGCCAGAATGGTTACCAGCGATGCTAGGGGACCACTTTTACCATAGCGTGCTGCGACAAAGTCAGCGATCGAAGAAATGGCATGATGTTGTCTCACCCGTCCCAGACGGCGCCAGATGTCATAGCCGACAGCAACAAAGAGCAGCGGACCCAGATAGATCGGCAGGAAAATAATCCCTTCACGTACCGCAGCACCCGTGGCACCATAAAAGGTCCAGGAGGAGCAGTACACTCCTAAAGTTAAACTAAACAATAGCATGCGCCCACGGGTACTCAGCCGGCTGGCATGTTTTTCCCCGTAGAAAGCGCAGATAAAGAGTAATGCGATATAGAGGGCGAGTACCCCTATGATGAGCCAACTGTTCATATAGCCTGATGTGTACTGAGCATGCCGCTATGATAACGCATCGTGAACGCTACAGTTTAAATTGCTTATTTTTTAACGACCAAAGTCTAAATTACAAGCACCTACGATTATTGTTAACTTGCAACAGTGATAATTCAAATTAAAAAATAGGCAGCCCAAGGTTGGGCTACAGGAGAGTAATTATGGATGAGGTACAAGTAGATCGTATTCTACAAAATCCAAAATTCAAGGAAATGGTCCGCAAGAAAAGTATGCTCAGCTGGACGTTGACCGGCATTATGCTATTTGTCTATGTGGGTTTCATGTTGCTGGTTGGTTACAACAAAGAATTTCTATTGTCTTCAATTTCAGGTGGTGTGACCACGTGGGGTATTCCACTTGGTCTAGGTATCATTGTCCTGTCGTTTATCTTGTGTGGTGTGTATTCCTACATTGCCAATAACAAACTTGATCAATTGACTGAAGAAGCAATCCGTGAAGTCGAAGCGATTGCGCATGAAAAAGGACACCACTAAGATGAAATGGAATTCTCTTATTGCCCTGGCGACCACGACAGTGGCTTCAGGCGTTGCATTCGCTGGTCCTGATCTGGGTGCAGCAGAACAGCAGGCGACCAACTGGCATGCGATTATCATGTTTGTGATTTTCGTAGGTGCTACGCTGTTTATTACCAAATGGGCAGCAAAACAAACCACCAATACCAAAGACTTCTATACGGCCGGTGGCGGTATTTCCGGTTTCCAGAATGGCCTGGCCATTGCCGGTGACTATATGTCAGCTGCATCGTTCCTGGGTATTTCCGCGATGGTGTTCCTGTCCGGTTTTGATGGCTTGCTTTATTCACTGGGTTTCATGGTGGGCTGGCCGATCGTATTGTTCCTGGTGGCAGAACGTCTGCGTAACTTGGGTAAATACAACCTGTCAGACGTAGTGTCTTTCCGTCTACAGGAAAAACCGGTACGTACCTTGGCTGCTTTAAGCTCGCTGGTTGTGGTTGCGTTCTACCTGATTGCACAGATGGTGGGTGCAGGTCAGCTGATTAAACTTCTATTCGGTCTGAACTATAATATTGCAGTCGTGATCGTTGGCTTGTTGATGATGGCCTACGTGATGTTCGGCGGTATGTTGGCAACCACTTGGGTACAGATCATCAAGGCGGTGATGTTGCTGTCTGGTGCAACCTTTATGGCATTCATGGTTATGAAAGGTGTGGGCTTCAGCTTTACCAACATGTTTGAACAGGCGATTGGTGTCTACTCAAAAGTACATGACTTGAGCCTGACAGATGCGACCAAAATCATGGGTCCGGGTAGTCTGGCATCTAATCCGATTGATGCGATTTCTTTAGGTCTGGCATTGATGTTTGGTACCGCAGGTCTGCCACATATCCTGATGCGTTTCTTCACGGTAAAAGATGCCAAAGAAGCGCGTAAATCAGTCGTAGTTGCTACAGGTTTTATTGGTTATTTCTACCTATTAACCTTCATCATTGGTTTTGGTGCGATTCTATATGTATCGAACAACCCGCAATTCCTTGATGTTGCGAAAATGGCTGTGACTGGCAAGCTGGAGCTGGTGGGTGGTAATAACATGGCGGCGGTGCACCTGTCTGATGCAGTCGGTGGTGACCTGTTCATGGGCTTTATTTCTGCAGTTGCATTTGCCACGATTCTTGCAGTGGTTGCAGGTTTGACCCTGTCAGGTGCTTCAGCAATTTCGCATGACTTGTATGCCAACGTGTTGAAGAAAGGCCAAACCACGCCTGAATCGGAACTACGTATGTCTAAGATTGCGACTTTAGGTCTTGCGATCTTCGCGATGATTCTCGGGATTCTGTTCGAGAAACAAAACGTAGCCTTCATGGTCGGTCTGGCATTCTCGGTTGCGGCATGTGCCAACTTCCCGGTACTAGTATTGTCTATGTTCTGGAAAGGTTTGACGACACGTGGTGCAGTTATTGGTGGTGTTGCCGGTCTGGTAACCGCAGTAACCTTGATTGTGCTGTCTAAAGCAGTATGGGTCGATACTTTGGGTATTTCTGATACGCCAGTGAACCCGTTCAATGGTCCTGCAATCTTCGCGATGCCATTGTCATTCTTGTGCTGCTGGTTGTTCTCTGTGACGGATAATTCGGCACAGGCTCAGGCAGAACGCAAAGCCTTTGATGCGCAGTTTGTACGCTCACAAACTGGTATTGGTATCTCAGGTGCATCGGATCACTAAGATCTGCGCTACGCTAAAAAAGCCCCGTCGGGGGCTTTTTTTATGGAGATATCATCAAGTTTTTTCTTTAGTATAAACGCCGTATTGAATTGAGCTGGCTGGATTTATGCAGTGCTATTTCAGTAATTTTCATACAAATCGAATATCTGCAAGCGGCTTTGAGCATGCTATGTTAAAAGCTGCTAACAATAACAATGTGTTCCTTACATGACATAGTAACAAGAAGGGCAACAAGAAGGGCATTATGAAGCAATCTCTGCAACAGTTCTGGAACAGCTTTACCCATCTGCCTTCGGCATGGCTGTTGTGCCTGCAATTGCTGATCTTGATCTTGTCAGTATTGAGTTATGAAAGCGTGTCTTATCGGGCGGGAACCTGGGTACTCGGTGTTCTGGTTTTACTGGTGATTGCCAGAGTCATTCGACAGACTCCGATGTTTACCATTTTAGGACTCAGCTTTGTCGCCGGCGCAATTCTCTTTTCCTCCTTGATTGTGCTGGGACTGCGTTATACCTGGATCCATGTCACCGCCCACCTGTTTGAAGCTGGTGCTTATTTTAGTGCAGCCTATGGCCTACTGCGTTATATGTTTCATGACCGTTATCTGACCAAGGATGAACTCTTTGCCGCTGGCGCAGTATTTACCTTGCTGGCCTGGGGCTTTGCCTTTCTTTACAGTACTTGCCAGCTCTTGGTGCCGTACAGCTTTTCAGACCCCGATCTGCAAGCCTATCAACCCTGGCTGGATCTGATTTTTCTTAGTTTCAGTGTGCAATCTGCAACAGGACTGTCTGATATCATGCCGGTCAGTCCGGTCGCACGGATGCTAGCCATTATCCAGATGTTTGTCGGGGTGATGTATCTGGCGCTGATTGTATCCCGCTTAATTGCCTTGCAATATATCGCACGTCTACCGCATAAAAAGAACGTGAAAAATAGAGAAAACCCGCCTGGGCAATGAGACTCATCCTTTTATTGTATTTGTTACAGTAACTTAACGGCTTTATTTTGTGTCACATCCTAAAATAGCAGGAGATCTAGCTCCCATAGACTGAATCTGTCTGATCATTTTGACCTTACCAATAATTATTTGACGCTGTTTGTCGATCCAATTTTTAAAAAATGGAGGATGTATGCCTTCCACAAAACCATCCTGTTTTGCCAATATCAATCCAAATGTTTTTATCAGTACTGTCGCCATTATTGCGATATTTTTAGCGTTGGTCGTATTTGCACCCGATGCTTTTTCAGTTTTTACCCAGCAACTGAACCAGTGGATTACCACGTCCTTTAGCTGGTTCTATGTATTGTCGGTGGCGATATTTCTCATCCTTCTGGTTTATATTGCCCTGTCGGATATGGGCAAAATCAAACTGGGGCCCGACCATAGCCAGCCGAAATATAGCAGTACCTCTTGGTTTGCGATGTTATTCACCGCAGGAATGGGGATTGGCCTGATGTTCTTTGGTGTGGCCGAACCGGTGATGCATTATGTCACGCCACCTGCCGGTGAACCTGAAACCGTACTGGCTGCACAACAATCTATGCGGGTCACCTTTTTCCACTGGGGCTTACATGCCTGGGCCATTTATACCCTCGTTGGCCTGTCGCTGGCTTATTTTGCTTATCGGCATCAATTGCCTTTAAAAATCCGTTCGGCCTTGTATCCGCTGATTGGTCAAAAGATCTATGGACCGATTGGAGATGGCGTCGATACCTTTGCCACCATTGGTACGGTATTTGGTGTCGCTACTACGCTTGGTTTCGGGGTGACCCAAATCAATTCAGGTTTGAACTATTTGTTTGGCATTGAACAGGCACCCAGTACTCAGGTCATTTTGATTATTGTGGTCAGTGCCATGGCGGCGACTTCCGTATTTTTTGGATTAGACAAAGGAATTAAACGTTTATCTGAACTAAATTTGGTGCTTGCACTGCTGTTGCTGATTTTTGTCTTTGTGGCAGGTCCGAGTATTTATCTGTTACAGACGACTATTCAGAATGCCGGCCAGTATGTTTCAAATCTGTTCAGTATGACCTTTAATCTGTATGCCTATCAGCCAAGTGGCTGGATTGGGGGCTGGACCATCATGTACTGGGCCTGGTGGATTTCCTGGTCGCCATTTGTCGGGATGTTTATTGCCCGGGTCTCGGAAGGCCGCAGTATTCGTGAATTTATCGTGGGTGTATTGCTGATTCCGACTGGATTTACCCTGATCTGGATGGGCTTTATGGGCAATGCCGCACTGTACAGCATTATGCATGAAGCCAATACTGGCTTATTAGAGGCAGTTCAGCGTGATTCATCTGTGGCTCTATTCGAATTTTTAGCTAATCTGCCTTTTAGCTCAGTAACCAGTATCATTGCGACTTTACTAGTGATGCTGTTCTTTGTGACTTCTGCCGATTCAGGGGCATTGGTGACTGATTATCTGACAGCAAAAAGTGAAAATTCACCGACCTGGCAGCGTCTATTCTGGACCGTGCTCATGGCTTTGTTAGCCATCATCCTCTTGCTGGCGGGTGGCTTAGAAGCCTTGCAATCGGCCACGATCATGAGCGCCTTGCCATTTACCTTCATTATGCTGCTGATGTGCTGGGGATTAATCAAAGCCTTACATCTGGATGTTACCAAAATGCATGCGCTGCAAGCCGCACGGATTACCCCGCGTGCGATCCAGAATCCGCGCAGCTGGCAACAGCGATTAGGCCTGATTATGCATTATCCGCACACTCAGGAAGAGGTGCAGCAGTATATTCACAATACAGTGAATAAGGCATTTCTCAGCTTTCAAAGTGAATTGAAACGGCGCCGATTACACGTGGTGATTAGCCCGCTAGAAGACGGTATACAGCTCCGTGTTGATCATCAGGATGAAATTAATTTTATCTATCAGGTCAATGCCACCCAGACTTTAAGTCCAAGCTTTATGTCTGAACTGGAGAATGCGAGCGTAGATTCCTATCAGGCAGAAGTCTTTTTAAGAGAAGGTGGGCAGGGTTATGATGTGATGGAGTGGACGCAAGAAGATCTATTGCAGGACATCATTGACCAATATGAACGTCATTTGCACTTCTTAAGTCTGGTACGTACACCTGAGTAAACGAAGTCATAAAACAATAAAAAGGACGCAATATGCGTCCTTTTTTGATTCAGAATCTAATCAGAAATTAGAAACGGAATTTGGCATTTACACCAATCGTTTGTGTATCCAGTGCTTGGCCTTCAGCATTTGCATTTACATAAGATGCGCCAACTGCAACAGCAGGAGTGATGAAGTAGTTTACGTTCGCGCCCCAAGCTTTGTCTGGAGAACCAGCAAAGCTAGATTCCATATAAGATGCGCCAACGCTTAACTGTGGGTTAAGGAAAAGAGTTGTACCTAAGTTGTAGGCGGTATCTTCACCATAAACCAGGCCACTTTCAAAACCAATTGACATGTTAGTACCGTCAATCGCGCCTACATATTTAGTGCGGGCAGTAATTGCGTCTTGGTCTTCATTGATTGTGCCAGATTCAAGAGCAGCTTTAGCAACACCGTTGTTAAACATGTTGAAAGCATCATAAGAAGTTTGGTCAGCAACGCTAGTATAACCCACAGCAACCAAGAAGTTAGGGATGAGTAATGCACCTAGTTCTAGTGCATAACGGTCACCATTGTCGTCTGCTTTACCCGCTTTGTTATCCGCGATGGTATGGCTATAAGAAGCGCTTGCATAAGCAGGAACAACGTTAGTTGGGATGTAAGCTTCACCTTTTACACCGAAAGTATGGTGCACAGTGCGGTCACCAAATTCTTGTCCGTCTTCGCCGTATGTATAAGCAGCAGAAACATTAGATGCTTGGTTTAAAAAAGCAGCTTCAGCTAAAGGACCTTTAGAAGCATCAACATTGTTGAAGTAGTAAGTACCTTGAACTGCACCAGTGAAGTCTTGTTCATTCACAGTGTTGTCGATGAACTCTGATTGACCTTGAACTTCAAATTGATATGCTTGAGCACCGGTCATGGCTAATAATAAAGCAGTGGCTAAACCGAGTTTTTTCATGATATTTACCGTTTTGTTACAAGATGTGTACAACTTTTGAACATATTGTATTGTAACAATTTATTAAGTCAATCCAATTCGAAATCGCTATTTTTTTAAGCTAAATCATTGTATTAATTTTGTGTAAAATTCAAGTATTAGGCTCCGAAGCTATTTTATATAAAAACTCTTGTATAACAAAAATCTAGACTTTAAATATAGAATCGGGACTAAAGATTAAGGAGAAATTATGTTGTTATTTTAATCAATTAATACGATTAATTATAGTATATTTATCTATTAAAACAATTAATAATAGGTGAGTTAATTCATAAATGTGTCAAGAAGTGCAAAATGTCTGGCGCATCAGGTCTTTGATTGGATTGCTTGATTTTAAAGCATCATCAGCTTGAATCTTAGAATAGGTGTCTGTTTTTTGAGCTAAATGGGCATGTTTTATAATCTTGACTGGAGCAATCGGCTTTACATTTTGAGGGGAATTTTACATAATATGAAAATCAAGTTAGAGTTCACACTTTTATAGTGATTTAGCCTGATTCTCCACAATTTTTTGTTTTATCGCCCAGCTTTCCCCAAGGTTGGGCTTTTTTTTGTCTAGCATTTTTTATTTCAGATCATTCTGTTTGTGAAAAAACCTTCAACTCAAAACAAGATGAAGAAAAGAAATATTATAATAATTTAAGCACCAAAATAGTGCATATTGAAGAGTAAAAACATAGGTCTAAAATTCAATAACTAAAAAAAACCCCGATTTTCATAGAAAATCGGGGTTTTTTCGCCAAAATTTGCGGGTAAACTAAAATATCTGCTGAGGAATAATTTAACTCGCCCTAATGCGGTGCATTATGCACCTATTTGTTGCAGGTGTAAATAGTGCAGAAAGCAAGTTTTTATATTTTTTTAGTTGCTTAAATTTCCTTGTTTTTGTAAGACTTTATAGGGAGCTGTGGTCACGAAACTCTGCATTAAAGTTGCAAATGAACCAACTTAAATATCTGAAAAATAATAGATGATAAAAACTCATTAAAAACATAAGTGAAGTGAGACTAAAGGCTTTAAGACCATCCTGTTTTATTTGTATAATAATCAATCTATTTAGCTTTGCTTGTCATATTGGGGCGTAATACAACAGCATGAATACCTTACGCTCTGAGTGGATCAGTAAACGTTTGTACTGGTCGATGTCGATTATTATTTTATGTTTACTTTGCATCTGTATTCCCTTAATTGTGAGTAGCAGTCAAAGTTATTTAAAATCCAGACAAACCTATCAACAATTGAATGCCTTACAGCAGGTCGCTGATCTGGCGAATAAAATTTCGCGTGAGCGTGCGCCTGCCAATAAAGCCATGTCCAGTTCGGTGCAGGAATTTGCCCAGCATCAGCAAGAGTTAATCAGCTATCGTCAACAGGTGGATCGGCAGCTCTCCCAAACGGCTGATGTCTTGACGGAGGTCGGTTTTAACAACCTGAGTCAGCAACTTTCACAGCTTGAAATCAGCCTGAAAAAAGGGCGTGCACAGGTTGATGCCTATACCCGGATGCCACGTCAGCAACGTAGTGCACAAGAACTTGATCAGGTAATTCTGGCCATGTTTGCTGCCTGGGAAAGTTGTCGTGAACTTTTGCGTGACGTGGCAGTGGCTTCAGATAGCTCATCCACCTCTCTGAATAACTATATTAGCCAGATTCTATTTTTATCTGATTTACGTGATCAGGCCGGTCGTGTGGCCTCGTCTATCATGGCGCATGTGACTTTTGAAGCTCCGCTTCCCACTGAAAATATTACCCGCTCTTTACAGACCCAACATCAGGTACGTTATTTGTGGGCCTTGATTGATACCATTCAACCTGTTCAAGACAAGACTGAGGAATTCATCCGTTTACATCGACGGGTAGAAACCGAGTTTATTCAGCAGGGCTTACCGATTGTCAGTGAGCTGATCAGTGACAGTCTAGAGCAACGTGATTACCGTTTGAGCGGAACAGAGCTGACTGAAGCGATCGTGGATAAATTTGCGACTGTGGTAGACCTGCAAACTTATCTGCTGCAATACAGCAGAGATGCCGCTATTCAGGAAATGAACAGCAATATGCAGCGTTTGATCTGGAGCGTGTTGGTATCGTTGATTTCATTACTGACCGCGATTTCCACCATGATCTTTGCACGCAAACAGGTATTTTTGCCACTGATTCAGGCACGCCGCATGTTGTTGAGTTTGTCTAAAAACTCGGGTCGTCAAAAAATTGATATGCGGCTGCGTGAAGTGAATCATTCTGATTCTTTATTCGCTGCCATTCAGAAATTGCAACAGATGTTGCAAGAACGTGATGCGCTGGAATTCCGTTTAAAGAATATTGCTCATTCCGATTCCTTGACCGGATTATCCAACCGTTTCGCGCTAGAAGAATATATTCGTTTTATAGAAAATCAGCCGGGTCAATTGAGCCAAACCTGTTTGATGATTATTGATATTGATCATTTTAAACAGGTGAATGATCAATATGGGCATATTATTGGCGATCAGGTGATTCAGCTGGTGGCCGAGCGTTTAAAGGCCAATGTCCGTGCTACAGATTTGCTGGTACGTTATGGGGGCGATGAATTTCTGGTACTGATTGAAAATATTCAGATGGAACAGGCATTGATTGTGGCCGATAAAATCCGGGCTGAAGTGGCTGAGCGTCATATTGTGACTGCAGCAGGAGACGAGATTCAGATTTCGGTCAGTATTGGGGTTGCCATTGGTGCCGTGTCCTGGATGGCTTTATTGTCAAATGCAGATGATGCTTTGTTTGCAGCAAAGGCCAAAGGACGTAATGCGGTGGCAGAGGTTTAAATAGTATAAGCGTACGACTTAAAATTAAAAAAACATTTTAAAGTAAGGCTTTTATAGGACAGCATAAGCGCTATTTATTCAAATAAATAAAAAATTATAAAATTTCAGGAATATTTAAAATGAGTAAAAATTGCATTTTCTGTCAAATCGTTAAGGATGAAATACCCTGTCATTTGATTGATGAAAATGACAAGTTTATGGCTTTTCTGACCATCTTTCCCAATACTTTGGGCGCGACTGTCGTCATCCCAAAACAGCATTATTCGAGCTACGCATTCGAACTGGATGATCAGGTTTTGACAGATCTGATGCTATATACCAAACAAGTGGCCTTAAAGCTGGATTATTATTTTGAGGATGTGGGCAGAACAGGGATGATTTTTGAAGGTTTTGGTGTCGATCATGTGCATGCCAAATTATTTCCGATGCATCAGACCAAAGGCATACATGAGAATTGGCAATCCGTGAATTCTTCAATCGACAAATATTTCGATGCCTATGAGGGCTATATTTCATCGCATGATGCGCAAAGAGCAGATGATCAAGAACTGGCACAATTGGCTAAAGCGATTCGTTCAATAGCCTAGTGAGAGATAAAAAAACGGTGAATGAATCACCGTTTTAGCATGCTTATTGGATGGCTAAAATCTCCCCTAGCCCTAAGTCCTATATGGCATCAGATAAAGAAGAAGACTCCCTCCTTTTTCAAAGGAGGGTTGGGGAGGATTTAAAAAAATCACTTCAACAACGGCTTCAAGAATTTACCCGTATGTGAAGCTTTGACTTTCACGACCTGTTCAGGCGTACCTTCCGCAACAATCATACCACCACCCGAACCACCTTCAGGGCCTAAATCCACCACCCAGTCAGCAGTTTTAATTACGTCCAGATTATGCTCAATCACCACGATGGTATTACCCTTGTCACGGAGCTGATGCAGGATATCCAGCAGTTTGGCAATATCATGGAAATGCAGACCCGTGGTCGGTTCATCCAGAATATATAGGGTTTGACCAGTATCGCGTTTGGCCAGTTCACGTGCCAGTTTGACACGCTGTGCTTCACCACCAGAAAGAGTGGTCGCAGACTGACCCAGACGTATATAGCCCAAACCGACCTGATGTAATGTTTCCAGACGACGGTGAATCACCGGAATCGCATCGAAGAAATGCATGGCATCTTCAACGGTCATCTGCAAGACATCGGAAATATTCTTGCCCTTATAGTTTACTTCCAGCGTTTCACGATTATAGCGTTTGCCATGACAGGCATCACATGGCACATACATATCCGGTAGGAAGTGCATCGCTACCTTGATCATGCCGTCACCTTCACAGGCTTCACAGCGGCCACCTTTCACGTTAAACGAGAAACGACCGGCAGCATAACCGCGTGCCTTGGCTTCTTGCGTCTGTGAAAACAGTTCACGAATCGGGGTAAATAGGCCGGTATAAGTCGCCGGATTGGAACGCGGG
Source organism: Acinetobacter sp. YH16052 (assembly GCF_013417155.1). Classification (GTDB taxonomy): domain Bacteria; phylum Pseudomonadota; class Gammaproteobacteria; order Pseudomonadales; family Moraxellaceae; genus Acinetobacter. Next base: position 145,760 of record NZ_VPEO01000007.1, read on the forward strand.
GTACGTCCAATCGGACTCTGGTCAATATCCACCACTTTGTCGAGGAACTGCAAGCCATCAATCGATTCAAACTTTTCCGAAGTTAAAGTGGTGGCACCATTGAGCTGGGTCGCCGCCAAAGGTAACAAAGTCCGGTTAATCAAGGTCGATTTACCTGAACCGGACACCCCGGTAACACAGGTCATAATACCTAAAGGAATGGTCAGATCGACTTTTTTCAGGTTATGCCCGGATGCTCCCATTAGCTTGATCTGTTCTTTAGGCTTAGGCGGTTGAATCCGTTTTTTCGGCACTTCAATTTTTAATTTTCCGGATAAATATTTTCCGGTCAGCGAGTCCGGATTGGCCAGAATTTCATCATACGTTCCTTCGGCAATCACATGCCCACCATGCACACCGGCACCCGGACCGATATCAATAATATGATCGGCGGCACGAATCGCATCTTCATCATGCTCGACCACCAGCACGGTATTGCCCAGATCACGCAGACGGATCAGGGTCTGTAACAGACGGTCGTTATCACGTTGATGCAAACCAATTGATGGTTCATCCAGCACATACATGACGCCCATCAAACCGGCACCGATCTGTGAGGCCAGACGAATTCGCTGCGCTTCACCACCAGACAGAGTTTCAGCTGAACGTGACAGGCTGAGATAGTTCAGGCCGACCGAAACCAGAAAGTGCAGACGTTCACGGATTTCCTTGAAAATCTTGTCAGCGATTTCACCACGTGCACCTTCCAGATGAATACCTTGATAATAGCTTTCAGCATCGCCAATCGACATACGGGTAATGTCAGCAATGGTCTTGTCCAGAATTTTCACGTTACGCGAAATTTCATTCAGACGTGAACCATCACAGGCATCACAGGCAGCATTGGATAAATACTGCGCCAGATCATCACGCACATAATTACTTTCAGTTTCACGATAACGGCGTTCCAGATGCGGCAAAATTCCTTCAAAAGGAATGACCCGATTATGACGTCGGCCACGTTCATCGATATAACTTAGATCAATTTTTTCTTTGCCAGTGCCGTACAGAAATTTTTTCTTGGTGTCGGCATCCAGTTCATTCCATGGAGTTTCCAGAGAAAAACCAAAATGCTCGGCGACTTTCTGGATCATGCTGTAATAGTAAGGACGCTGACGGTCCCAGCCACGAATCGCGCCTTGACTGACACTAACTTCAGGATTGGGAATCAGTTTGTCGGCACTGAAATGGCTGCGGGTCCCCAGACCGTCACAAACCGGACAGGCACCAAAGGGATTGTTGAACGAAAATAAACGCGGTTCCAGTTCAGCCACCGCGCGGTCACATTGCGGGCAGGAGTGCTTGGCTGAAAACACGCGATCGCTATGCTCGCCCTTCATCCAGGACAAAATAGCGATATCGCCACCAAGACGCAGCGCGGTTTCAAAACTTTCTGCAATACGGTTGCCCAGATCATCACGTACTTTAAAGCGGTCAACTACGACTTCAATGGTATGTTTTTTCTTTTTGTCCAGTTCTGGTGGTGGATCAATTTCCATGATCTCGCCATCCACACGGGCACGGACGAAACCCTGGCTTTGTAGCTGTTCAAACAGTGCCGTATATTCGCCCTTACGTTCGCGCACGACTGGTGCTAACAATAACAGTGCAGTGCCTTCTTCTAATGCTTTGACTGCATCGACCATTTCAGTGACCGTTTGTGCCACCATCGGCAAGTCATGTTCAGGACAGAATGGTGTACCGACACGCGCATACAGTAGACGTAAATAGTCATAAATTTCAGTAATGGTGCCTACAGTAGAACGTGGGTTATGGCTAGTCGATTTCTGCTCGATCGCAATCGCTGGACTCAAGCCTTCAATAGAATCCACTTCCGGTTTTTCCATCTGGGAGAGGAACTGGCGGGCATAGGCAGACAGCGATTCCACATAACGGCGCTGACCTTCGGCATATAAGGTATCAAAGGCAAGCGAGGACTTTCCTGAACCAGACAGTCCCGTAATCACCACAAACTTGTCGCGTGGTATATCAAGGTTCACATTTTTCAGGTTATGGGTACGTGCGCCTCGAATACGGATGTGGCTTTGGCTCATGCAAGGATCCTAGAATATTCATCAAAAACCCTTATATGATACCGGATGAAAAATGTTCAAGTGCAAATAAAAGTATTTTAAACGTCAAGTTATGTCGGTGATTGGTCAATTCATCACAACATTAACAAACGCAGTAGTCGATTGCCTAAATATTCACAATGATCATGTACAAGGCCAATACCTAATAAGCCATTGCATAATGGCGTTCAAAGATAGACTCGATCTCTTCAAAGCAGCGTTCACGTGACACATCATGATGCAGACGTGCATAAAAATTGACTTCATTTTCCAGAATGTGCAGAAAGTCCTCATAGTCTTTTTGGAAAAAATCCAGGTCGAGCAAATCGTTACGTCGCGCCTGATGACAGCGATACTTTTCAATAAATTTCAGCAGATGTTTCTGGATATGCGTGTTGGTATGGTAAATCAGATAAGTCGCTGCCGAGCTACAATCTGGACAGCCTTGTTCCAAATAGATTTCTTCATTATTGAGCCAGCAACATTGCAGGGTAAAAAATGCCCGAATCGCTTCGGTGCCTAAAGTGTGTATATCATCTGCCTCTTTCCGGGATTGATTTTATTAATTGATAATTATTCTCAATTATTGTTCGGCAATTTGGGGCTTATAGCTAGGTCTAGCGTACCGGCCAGTTCTATCCTTGTTTTTTTCAGACTAAGCCGTTTTTATGATCGGTTTATGACAGTAGAAATTTTTTGATCAGCTATAACCAAAAAGCCCTATCTTAAACAGGGCTTTTTTTATTCGTCCGTCTTATTCATCCAGACCAGGCCACTGGCGTTGCTCAAAGGCACTGTCCCAGAACAACCATTCCAGACGGGCCGCATGCGTATAAGCTGCATGCATTTTTTCTAGTGTATCGGCATCAACACGCGCCGCAACACGGTCAACGGTCGCAATCACATTCCGCACCGCAGTGTGGAATTCTTCTCCTGAATAGGTATCCACCCAAGCCTGATACGGATTATTCGGCGCAGAGTTGTCGACAATATCTTTGCCAACTTCGGCATAAATCCAGAAACAAGGCAGCAACGAGGCCAGCACCACCGGGTAGCTTTCCGACCAGGCGGTCGAAGTCAGATAAGAGGTATAGTGATGACACGCCAAAGTCAGCGGGGTATTTTCAAACTGCTCTTTGCTAATGCCAAAATCTTGCATAAAGCCATCATGCAGGCTACGTTCCACCACAATCGCAATTTTGGCTGCCTCGGCAAACTGGATTACATCGTCCGCTTCAAAAGCTTTGGCGGCACACACGGCCAGTGCACGGCCATAGGCCAGTAAATAATGCGCATCCTGAATCACATAATGACTAAAGGCTTCACGGCTTAAAGTACCTTGTGCCAGTTGCTGATTAAAGGGCAGGGCCAGGGTCTTCTGATAAAGTGTGAGATTACGTTGCCATACCTCTTGTGAAAAACTCATGCTGAAAATCCTTCGCAGTTCAAGTTAAACCATGCGGCACTATAGCAAAGATCGGGCTGTTTAAAAGATCGGCAAATTTTAAAAACAGAAAATAAGATAAAACGGCTCAGGAAGTGCTTTGGTTTATGCGCTAAAAGTTTCATAATTAGCTTAACTTTTCCTATTCGTATTGCTGCTCTTTCGCAGCCATACATTTATTTAATTTATCCAAGGTCGTTGTGTATGTTGAAACATTTTGGTTTCTCGATTGCATTTTCGATCGTGTGTCTTGGTTTGTCTGCGTATTGGGGTTATACCCATGGTCCTGACGCAGGCCTGCAAACCATGCTCACAGCGCTAACCATCACCGCTATTTTAGCGATTATGGAAGTGTCGTTGTCCTTTGATAACGCGGTTGTTAATGCCTCAGTCCTACGGGGTTGGGATCATTTTTGGAAAATGCTGTTCCTGACAGTCGGTATTCTGATTGCAGTTTTCGGGATGCGTTTGATCTTCCCAGTGGTCATTGTTGCAGTGACTGCAGACCTGGGCTTTATGGAAGTGGTACGTCTGGCCCTGAATGATCCGAAAGAATATTCAGCACGTTTAATGGCACATCATCCTGAGATTGCTGCTTTTGGTGGTGCTTTCCTGTTGATGGTATTCCTGAACTTCTTCCTGGATGAAGAAAAGGATACCCACTGGTTCAGACGAGTAGAACGCCGTTTATCCAACCTGGCCAGTGTTCCGGCGATGTCGGTCTTTATTGCACTGGTGGCCTTGTTAATCATGGCAGCCAATGTCGGTGAAGCCAAGCGTCTGGTCGTGACCATGGCCGGAATCTGGGGTATTGTGATTTATATCGGGGTGCAGGTGCTGAGTCATATGCTCGGTGGTGAACCTGAAGTGGATGAAAATGGCAATGCCATTCGTCATGATGAAAATGGCGTACCGACGGGTGTAGTGAAAGCCGGTATTGGTGGTTTCCTCTATCTAGAAGTCCTGGATGCCTCTTTCAGTTTTGATGGCGTGATCGGTGCCTTTGCGATTACCTCAGACGTGGTCATCATCATGCTGGGTCTGGCAATTGGTGCGATCTTTGTCCGTTCAATGACGATTTATCTGGTTGAGCAGGGCACATTGGATGCCTATATCTACCTGGAACATGGTGCGCATTATGCCATCGGTGCACTGGCTTTCATTATGATTGCCAGCGGAACCGGTCTGCATGTACCAGAAGTGGTGACCGGTCTGATCGGTGTGGCTTTTATTGTCTGGGCAGTATTCGCCTCGATTCAGTACAAGAAACGTCAGGCAGCTTTAGACAAATAAAGCACTGTCCCTGAATGAAAGCGTAGCTCCGGCTGCGCTTTTTTTGTTTTTAGATTGGCATCATCTTTATTTCAAGTAAAATTCATGTCTTATTAATGAGCTGAATGTCCTATAATCTGGGCTCCAGATTAATTAACCCAATCGCCATAATTTATGATGAATGCTTTAGAACGTCGTTCAACCTTTGCCCTGAGCAGTATTTTTGCACTGCGCATGCTGGGGTTGTTTATGATTATCCCGGTGTTTTCTGTGGCAGGGCAGGCATATCAATATGCAACACCTGCACTGATCGGTTTGGCGGTCGGGATCTACGGTCTGACTCAGGCCTTATTGCAGATTCCATTCAGCCTGATTGCGGATCGTTATAGCCGTAAGCCACTGGTGGTTTTGGGACTGCTATTATTTGCGCTGGGTGGTGCGATTGCAGCCATGTCGGACACTATCTATGGCGTGATTATCGGCCGAGCGATCGCCGGTGGTGGTGCGGTATCCGCTGTGGTGATGGCACTACTGGCAGACGTTACCCGTGAAGAAAACCGGATGAAAGCCATGGCGATGATGGGCATGAGTATCGGCCTGTCTTTTGTGGTGGCCTTTAGTCTGGGGCCTTGGCTGACGGGTCTGGTGGGCATCTCGGGATTATTCTGGGTCACCACGGTGATGGGCCTGGCGGCGATTGCCATGCTGTTGATGGTGCCGAAAGTCACGCGGCATCATAAAAACTTTCAGCAGGGCTATCTGGCACAGTTGAAACAGGTAATCAAAATCGGAGATCTGAATCGTCTGCATGTGTCGGTTTTTACCCTGCATTTATTGCTCACCGCCATGTTTATCTATGTGCCTTCACAGCTGATCGAATTTGCTGATCTGCCACTTTCCAGTCATGGCTGGGTATATTTGCCGCTGTTGGTACTGAGCCTGTTTTTTGCTTTTCCGAGTATTATCCTGGCAGAAAAATACCACAAAATGCGGGCGATTTTTCTGGTGGCCATTACCGGTATTATTCTGGGTTTAATGGTGATGGCATTTGGTTTTGAATCCAAATATGTCTTGCTGATTGGTTTAGGGTTGTTCTTCATTGCCTTTAATGTGATGGAAGCCTTGTTGCCGTCCTGGTTGTCGAAAGCGGCACCGATCCAGTCCAAAGCCACCGCAATGGGCGTAAATGCCAGCAGCCAGTTTTTAGGGGCGTTCTTTGGCGGTATGATTGGCGGACAATTATTACTGCTGAACAATACCTCGATGGGCTGGAGTATCCTGACAGGGATTGCGATAATCTGGCTGCTGATGAGTTTTGGCCTGGCACAGCCACGCTATCTGTCATCGCTGGTACTGCGATTGCCGGAAAGCAGACAAACTGACGAATGGACTTCTCAGCTTTTGGCGATTCGTGGTATTGAAGAGGTCGTGGTGATGTCTGAACAGCAAGTTGCCTATGTAAAAGTCGATAAACAGCAGATTGATGATGCTTCGCGACAACAATTAACGCACTTGTTAGGTAAAGAGGTAGCCATTTAAGCATAACTCTTATAAAGTAAAATACAGAAATATATAGGAAGTAAACGGCAAATGCGTGGTGTAAATAAAGTTATTTTAGTGGGTACTTTGGGTAAAGATCCGGAAACCAAAACTTTTGCAAATGGTGGCTCTCTCACTCAATTCTCGATCGCAACCAGCGATTCGTGGACAGATAAAAGTACCGGTGAACGTAAAGAACAAACGGAATGGCACCGTATCGTGTTGCATAACCGTTTAGGTGAAATTGCGCAGCAATATCTTCGTAAAGGTTCAAAAGTATATATTGAAGGTTCATTACGTACCCGTCAGTGGACTGACCAGAATGGTCAGGAACGCTATACGACGGAAATTCGTGGTGAACAAATGCAGATGCTAGACTCTAGCCGTCCTCAAAATGATCAGGGCGAGAGCAGCTTTAACCAGCCACGCTTTAATAACAATAATCAGGCGAACAACAACCAAGGCGGTTATGGCAATAACCCGCAATCGGGTTATGGTTCAGCGCCACAGCAAGGCGGTTTTAACAACAATCAGGGCGGCGGTTATTGCAACAATAACCCGAGTGGTTTTGCGCCGAAATCTGCACCTGCTCCAACAGCAGCGCCTGCAGCAGATCTAGATGATGACCTTCCATTTTGATCTATTAGAACGGTAAATTATCATTAAAACCCACCTGAATACGGTGGGTTTTTTATATCCTCGAGATTTATATTAAGTTTGAATAAAGCCCGACTTATTAAAAGAATCATAAATCTTAAAACATCAGGTTGCTTTTGATGGGGACAACTCTGCATCGAGAAAATAAATAAGATAATAAATACTGATAAAAATTTATGATCTAAAAAAGCGATCATTTTTATAAAAACTTGCGGTTTTACCTATTTTAAAATTTTTCGTATTCTAGCTTCACAAGATAAGCAATCCCAGAAATAAGCCAGAGGAAATATCTCATGAGTTTAATCAATACTGAAATCAAACCATTCAATGCAACTGCTTACCACAATGGTCAGTTCATCGAAGTTTCTGAGCAAGACCTGAAAGGTAAATGGTCAGTGGTGTTTTTCTATCCTGCAGATTTTACCTTTGTTTGTCCAACTGAATTAGGCGATCTTGCTGATCAGTATGCTGAATTCCAGAAAATGGGTGTAGAAATTTATGGCGTGTCTACCGATACTCATTTCACCCATAAAGCTTGGCATGATACCTCTGACGTGATTGGTAAAATCCAGTATCCATTGATTGGTGATCCAACCTGGACTTTGTCTAAAAACTTCGAAGTGTTGATTGAAGCCGAAGGTCTGGCAGATCGTGGTACTTTCGTGATTGATCCAGAAGGTAAAATCCAGATCATTGAAATCAACGCGGGTGGTATTGGCCGTGATGCCCAAGAGCTTCTGCGTAAAGTGAAAGCTGCACAATATGTACATGCGCACCCAGGTGAAGTTTGTCCAGCAAAATGGAAAGAAGGCGAGGCTACACTAGCGCCGTCAATCGACCTGGTGGGTAAAATCTAATTCGAACCTAGTTCTTTGAAGCAAAAAATCCAGCACAAGTTGCTGGATTTTTTATTTTTTTAGTTTAGAGATTTATGAATTCTAGACAAAAAAATCATGCCATTTGATTTCTATTTGAGAACAACATGAGGATTGAGGAATTGCACTCTATGCTTTTTAAGCGGCTTATGAGAGGCAATCAAGTAAGCTCAATACCATGCTGCATGATCAACCAGGCCTGAAAACAAAGAAGCCTCTGCTTTCGCAGAGGCTTTTATTTTATAAGGCGCTGTAGTTTCTTGTCGTTTTAAACAATTTTCGCATAAACGCATCTGAATGGAACCGGATGAATTTATGGTTTTCTTATGCTGCGAATCATAGGTAGTTTAAAAGTTTTTGTCAACCAAGGATTATAAAAATGGTTAATTAAATTATTTGTTTTTAAAGTAATTTTTTTATCTTTTAAATAAAAATATAAATAAAATCCTATATTTGATGGAATTTTAACTGCTGCAAAAAAATGAATAAAAAGCAGGTGAAATTGAACAAAAAGGCCTTTACGAAAAATATATATTCTGGAAGATTTTAATAACCTGTTTGATTGGCGCATGGTACATAATTTCTGTAGTTTTTCAATGACGGATGATCAGTTTGGATATCGCAGTAATTGGTAGTGGCATGGCCGGACTGGCTACAGCCAGAATTCTCCAGGACGCAGGGCATCACATCACGATTTTTGAAGCACTTCCAGGTCGCGGCATGGACAGTCATAGCCTTGAATTTGAAGGGGGCCTGATTGACGCACCTTTACGTGTGATGAATCCCTATCTGTGGAAAAACACCCTGAGTCTGGCCACGCATCTGGGCATTAAAACTTATCCGGTGCGGACCTATATGGCCTGCAGCTGGTTATTTGAAGATAAAACTGAAACCTGGCTGACCACATCGCGCAGCCGAATTGGCAATATCCCGATCATCAATAACCGGAAAGGCCTGCAACAATATGGCTGGCGTCTGGTCAAAGGCCTGTTGCAGTTAAAAGTTGCATTGACCAAATTCTTTAAATCGAAAAATCAGGACATCAGCCTGGCAGAATTTATCAATCGTAACGAGATTGAAGAAGTGTTCTGGCACGGTGCGGTGATGCCGGTGCTATATACCATCTGTACCTGCAATCCGAAAACCATTGGTGAATGGCCAGCTAAACCGTTGTTAATTTTTCTGCGTCAATTAACCGATGGCGATGCGTTACTGCGTCTGCAAGGCGGTACACCAGCGTTGGTCGATAAGCTGATTGAAGGCATTAAGATTGAAGACGGTTCAGCAATTACACTGGTACAAGAGCAGGGCGATCAGGTCAAAGTTGAAAATGCGGCCGGTTATTCAAAACTGTTTGACCGGGTGATTGTCGCGACACCGACCACCAAAATTGAGGAGTTCCTGGATCCGGTACAATTCGCCAGTGAAATTGAATTATTGAAGAAATTCAAATTCGAACAAGGCGAACTGGTGATTCATACCGATGCCAGCGTAATGCCGCCAAAACGTAAAGACTGGGCCGTACTCAGCTATATGATGGACCGTAAATTTACTCGTCAGCAATTTACCGTGTGGCTTAACTCGATTGAACCTTCTTTGGTTGGCAAGTCGGCCGTGTTTCAGACCTGGCGTCCGGTAACCGACATTGATCCGAAGAAAGTGATCAAATCGGTAATGCTGACACGTGCAGTCGTCGATGCTAATACGGTGGCACTGAATAAGGAATTGCAGCAACGTCATCTGGATGCCAACCGTAAGGTCTTCTTCTGCGGTTCATGGTCATGTGACGGTTTGCCGATTCTGGAATCGGCAGTGACCTCAGCGATGAAAATTGCGGAAATTTTTGGTGCACCTTTACCATTTGAGGGTTTAAAACCTGTGGTCGAGGTTGCACCGCAACTGGGTTATTAATCCATGCAATGGCTTCAGGCACTGCGTCAGCGTCTTCCCCAGCACAAGTATGCAATTGATGCCGCTGTGTTGGGCGATCATGCGCAATTGCCCTGGAGCAATTTAGGGTATTGGCAAGCAGGTCAGCAGGATTATACGGCTGCCTGTCGTATGCTCACCGATCACCTTGCACAAACTGTAAATTTAAATTCAAAAGATAAACTGCTGGATTTAGGCTGCGGTCAGGGTGCAAGTTTGCTGTACTGGCAACAACACTATCAGGTGCAATATCTGGCGGGGGTTGAGCTGCAGGCTGCCTGTGTGGCTAATATTCAGCAACATTTGCCAGAACTGAATGCCATTTATCAGGCGTCATTTTTGCGTTTAAAAGAATTGCCATTTTCCCAGCGTTTTGATGTGGTGTTGTGCCTGGATGCGGCTTATCACAGTCCTGTGCCTTTATTCTTGGAGCAGGTCCGCAGTGTTTTAAATTCAAATGCACGGATTGGTTTTCATCATCTGGTTTTGTCCGAGCGTTGGGAAAATTTAAATGCATTACAACGGCGTAAATATCAGTTTTTATTGAAATCTGCCGATGTGAATTTAAAAGATTTAATGACAGTGGGTGCATTATATGCCTGTCTGGATCGTTTTGAATTTAAAAATATCCAGATTCAGGATCTGTCCGAGCCGGTATTTTCCGGCTTTGCGGATTATGTGCAAAAAACTTTGAATTCAAAAGCATCAGATGATCAGGCCCAAGGTTCAAAACTGGATCATTTTAAAATTCAGATGACAGCGAAACTAGGCCGAAAATTATATCAGGAAGGGATTGTGAGATATGTGCAAGTGACGGCACAATCGAAGCACTAGAAAGTGCAAGAAGACTCAGCTCAAAATACTAAAACCCAGAAACATCAAAGCCTCACTAAAAGCGAGGCTAAGATATGGTGCCGGCACACGGATTCGAACTGTGGACCTACTGATTACAAGTCAGTTGCTCTACCAACTGAGCTATGCCGGCATGGTGGAGTGCATTTTACAGATTTTTTTGGGTCACGCAAGCCAAAAAATAACCGTTTAAACTGTTTCGGCAGGATTTGTTTATTTTGACCGAATGGATGAAAAGTTCTGTTTTTGATTATGTGCAAAGAAATGGCCCATATGTGCAGATATGGGCGAGGGTGAAAGCACAGGATTGGTTCTGGATATGAGTCGGTTATAAGGTTTATCTGTTTTTCAGGATGCGATCTAATTCTTGTGCACATTCCTCTAAAGTAAAGGCCATATCAAACTGCATTTGAGGTTTGAGTTCTTGAGCGAGGCTTCTCCACTGTTCGATGAGTCTCAAGGCTTTTTGAATTTTATGTTTATTGATGTCCTTGGCAATAGTTGGGGTATAACCGCCACGTTTTGCATTTTTAATCTGTTTGGCATAGTTTGCGCTGTTATTCATGTTCGCTCTCCGAATAGCAGTGTATCTATTTTTTAACTTCAAATTTGAATGGCTCGGTTCACTTGGTTATTTCTTTCTATCCTGTGGTTTTTATTCTCCTTTTAGTTAATTTATAAGCAACATAACATAGCTTTGATGACAATAAAATTAAGCTATTTCTATGCCAGTTTTTTTGTTTGAATACATAAATAAAAACCTGAAATGAATGGCGTACAGAAACTGCACAATTCATCAGTTTTTTGGCTGATGAAAAATGAAAATTTTAAAAAATAGAATTAAGCGTAAGTGTTGTGTTGCAAAAGGTTTTTATGAACGAGGCTTGATATCAATTCAATGATTTACCTAAGACGATGGATAACAATATTTTAAGATCTAAGCAGATGATTTTTTTGCTGGCTAGATAATGGATAAGATTAAATATAAAAAAACCCGAATCATGTGATTCGGGTTTTTAAATTCTGGCGGTGAGAGAGGAAGTCGTAAACATTATATAACACACTGATATATATAATAATAAATTTATATAATTTCAAATATACCGACAAATATACCGACAAGTATTCGGAGTTAGAGTTTCAGTACACGTATCGTTAATTTGATTCTTTATTTATCGATATATAAAATTTTTCATATTAAACAAGTTTGAACGCAGAAAAAAATATAAGTGGATTTACAGCTTCTCTCGATATGAATTTCCAGATCAAGAGAGCGGTATCATTAAGGATTAATTTACTAATATATGCCAGTTACACTTATTCCGTAAGCGTCCACTGAGCCCCATCGCTATTTTTTAATTTGAGTTGGGTTCTCATCGATGTAGCAGTAATTCTTCTATTTGGGTCACTTTATGTGTTGGCAGCCTTTTCAGCACATCGCTTAAATAGGCATAGGGATCCAACCCATTCAGTTTTGCTGACTGAATCAGGATCATGACATTCGCAGCTCGCTGACCACTGCGCAGTGAGCCAGCAAACAGTCAGTTCTTACGTCCCCACGCTAAAGGGCGCATTTGGTTCTCGACTTAATTATTGTCTATAGGAAAATTGCCATCATCCAGATAGCGGCTTAAGGCTCTTCAACGCTTCAGACTGTAATTGATTGCCCTAGCGGTGGCAGAACTCGATGGCACCGCCAGCTGATGTTGGTTGAGCCATTCATATAGTTGTTGCATGATCGGTTGACTATGTCGTTGCCACTAACTGCGTACTACTGAATACAAAGCGAAAAGGCTGTTAAGTATCCATACTTAACAGCCTTCATTTTGAAGTTTTCTTCTTATATGTTATTTCAATCTCTTACTCTATTAAGATATTGCAAATTGAATGGCTTTGAGAAAAAGCTATATACTGCAAAAACTATCCCAAAAAAAATAAAAAGTATTGTTATACGAGCTACTTGCTCAGCCAATTCTGAGACGCTTACATCAAATATTTCACCCATAGTAAAAGCACTAATAAAACTTACAATAGGAAGGCCAACTAATAGCGTAATTAATAATTTTACTGTCGTTTTACTTTTTCCATACTTATTCATAAGAAGTATAAAAATTAATAAAAAAGCAGGTGCTAATAAACTTATAAGAAAAAAAGTACCCGTTGAAAAGTCAGCAGTATCTGTATTATTAGACCTCTTTCATAAATCATTTTTTGCTCAGTTCCAAGTGACTTTGTTGCACAAAGATTTGAAATGCAAAGCGCCCCTAATTGAGCCAAATTTAAGGCGTAACTTGGGTAAGTGGTCGACCTAATTCCGTAAATCTGTTGAGGACTGCTACACGTGCATGAATTTC